>JAAZHP010000283.1 GCA_012510625.1 Bacillota bacterium | reverse complement strand
GCCGGAAATTCCCGAACCGGAACCAGGGCCCGGACCTCCGGCGCCGGAACCGGGCGGCGGCTTCCTGTTTGGAATTCTCATGCGGCTGGCCGTTTTTTTCAGCGAACTATTTAAAAGGCTGACCGGAAAAGTAAAAGGATAAATTCGCACATGTCCCTTCCCGATTTGTAATGTCGGGGGATGAAAAAAGAAAAAACCGGCCCGCTTACTGTCATTCCGGGCACCCCGATCCGCTGCTTGTCATCCCCCGGCAGCCCGGATATAATCGAGGGAAAGGCGGGACTAATACCGGAAGGAGAGGGGCAGACCGGTGAAAATTACCGTTATCGGCGGGGGATCAAGCTATACTCCCGAATTGATCGGAGGGATCCTCGAGAATTACCACTCCTTTCCCGTCTCCGAAATATGCCTTGTCGATATAGAAGCCGGGGACGCAAAGCAGTCAGCCGTAGCCGGGCTTTGCCGCCGCATGATCCGGAAGGCCGGCCTTGACGGAAAAGTCAAGCTGGCCGCCACCCTCGATCGCCGCGCAGCGCTGTCCGGCGCCGCTTTCGTGATCAGCCAGTTCCGCGCCGGCGGATTGGCCACCCGGGAGAAAGATGAACTGCTCCCGCTGCCCTATGGAATTGTGGGCCAGGAGACCACGGGACCCGGCGGTTTCGCCGCGGCGCTGCGGCATATCCCTCTGGCCCTGGAGCTGGCTGCCGATATGGAGCGGCTTTGCCCGGACGCTTTTTTAATTAATTTCACCAATCCTTCCGGGATCATCACCGAAGCGCTGCAGCGGCAGAGCCCTGTAAAGTGCGCCGGGCTCTGCAATATTCCGCTGACCATGCAGAAAATGATGGCCGCATTTCTCGATGCGGCGCCGGAGCGGCTCGAGCTCATCTTTACCGGGCTGAACCATCTCAGCTGGGTCACGCGGGTCCTTCTCGACGGCAGCGATGTGACCGGCCGGATCCTCTCCGCCCCGGAGACGGCTCTTTTCTGGGCCCATGATTTTCCGGAGATCGGCCTGGAAGAGGCGCGCATGCTGCTGCAGTCCCTGGGCGCTCTTCCTTCCCCCTACCTGCTTTATTATTATTTTCCCGAACAGACTTTTGCCGCGGCAAAGAAGAAGGCCGGTGAAGGGAAAAACCGCGCCCGCGAGGTGATCGCCCTTGAAGAAGAGCTCTTTCAACTGTACCGCGATCCCGCGGTTGACGAAAAACCTGACCTGCTCTCCAGGCGCGGCGGCGCCTTTTACTCCGAGACGGCGGTTTCCCTGATGCGGGCCCTTTGCGGCAGCGGCTCCGCGAAGCAGGTGGTATTAAATGTAAAAAACGGCTCCGCCATTCCGGACTTGCCGGCGAATGCCGTAATCGAGACCAACTGCCTGATTGGGGGGGGCAAGATCAGGCCGCTTTCTCCAGGCCCTTTGCCCGTGGCCTTTCGCGGCCTGGTGCAGCAGGTAAAGGCGTACGAGCAGCTTACTGTCGAGGCGGCGGTGAGCGGGGATAAAAACGCCGCTTACCTGGCCTTGCTAAACCATCCCCTGGTGAGGGGGGCCGGCCCGGCCAGGGCGCTGCTTGATGAAATTTTAAAGGAGAACGCCCCCTACCTGCCGCAGTTCAGATAGTATTGACTGCCTGCGCCAGACAGAAAACCGGCGGGTGAGAGTTGCCTTCTCCCATCAGCCTGCCGAGGGGATGTGATTATAATTAGTTCAGAAAAGAAGAGATACTATGCCGGCGTCGACGGCGGGGCCACGAAAACCCTGGCCCTTTGCGGCGATGGAGAGGGCAGTATTTTAGGCGTTGGAATGGCCGGCCCTTCTAACTACCAGGTCGTGGGAGCGGCGGCGGCGATGCAGGCGGTGGCGGAAGCGCTGGAGACAGCGCTGCGGCAGGCCGGCATAGAGCGCAAAGATCTTGCTTATACTGTTTTTGCCCTTAGCGGCGCCGATCTGCCGGCCGATTTCGAGCTGCTGCAGAAAGAGCTAACCGAAAATTTTCCCAGGCTTTCTTTTCAGCTGGTAAATGATTGCTGGGCCGCCTTCCGGGCGGGCACAGACGCCGCCTTTGGGGCGGTCTCCATCTGCGGCACGGGAACCAACGCCGCCGCCAGGAACCGGAACGGCGCCCAGGCCGCCCTGCGCAGCCTGGGCTATGAATGCGGCAACTGGGGCGGCGCCGCCGATTTGGCCCGCGAGGCGCTGCACCATGCTTTCCGCTCTGAAGAGGGGACGGGGCCGAAAAGCCGCCTCGAAGAGGAAGTATTGGCGGCCTTCGACGGCGAATTCAGCAGCTACAGCGAGCTGGCGTTGGCGCTGCGCGACGATCTCTCATTAAAAATCCGCAGTATTTACCTGCTGCCTGTCGTGGTGTTTAGGCTTGCCTCTAAGGGCGATGCCGAGGCCCAGGAGATCCTTATCCGGATGGGAGCGGCAGCCGGCGGCGACTGCGCCGCGGTGATCAAGACGGTGGGCATGGAGAATGAGCCCTGCGACGTTGTTCTTGCCGGGGGGATGTATGCCGCGGCGCGGCAGCACAACCCCCTTCTCATCGACTCCTTCAGGCTGGCTTTGCATCGCGCTGTTCCCGGCGCCAGGTTGAAGCTCCCGCTCTTCGAACCGGCCGTTGGCGCTTACCTGCTGGCCGCCGGGAAAGACGGCCGCCTGATCCGGCATAGCGGCAGCGATGCTGCCGCCGCCAGACTGGCCCGCACTTATAAAGAGCTAGAGCTGCCCATACCCGGGCAGGAAAGCAAATAGAATTTGGGGAATAAGGTAACTGTATTAATGTACCCCGGCCCGGGCAGGTTTTGCGGGCGGGGAATAAAGTTTGCTTAAAGAGGTGTGGCCTTGCTGGCAACGGTTAAGCAAATAACCGGCTTTATTGAAGAGCTGGCGCCGCCGGCGCTGGCGCTGCCCGGCGACCCGGTGGGCCTGCAGCTGGGTGATCCCTACGCGGAAGTAGGGAAAGCTCTCGTAGCCCTGGAGCTGGATGAGGCCGTCCTGGAAGAAGCGGCTGCCGGAGAGGCCGGCCTGGTTGTGACTCATCATCCCCTGCTTTTCGAGCCGCTGTCGTCGCTCGATGAGAGTATGCCGCACGGCGCACTGATTGCCGCTGCCATTCGCCGGCGCATCGCCGTTTACAGTGCGCACACTAATCTCGATGTTTCCCCCCGGGGAGTGAATCATGTTTTGGCCGGGCGCATCGGCCTGGCCGGGGAGGGGCGGCGGCCTCTCAAGGTTACCGGACATGACCGGCTTTTAAAGCTCGCTGTTTTTGTCCCCTCCGGCCATGAAGAGCAGATGCTGGCAGCCCTGGCCGCAGCGGGAGCCGGGTCGATCGGCCGCTACAGCCACTGCAGCTTCCAGGTTTCAGGCACCGGGACCTTCATGCCCCTGGAGGGAAGCGATCCCTTCATCGGCCGCCGGGGCAGGCTGGAGAAGGTCGGCGAAAAGAGGCTGGAGATGATTCTTCCGGCCTCCCGCCGGGACGCCGTGGTGCGGGCCCTCCTGGAGGCGCATCCTTACGAAGAGCCGGCTTACGACCTTTATTCTCTCGAGCTTGAAGGCGAGCCCTTCGGCCTGGGGCTAATCGGCATGCTTGAAGTCCCCTCTACTCTTAATGCTATTGCGGAGCGCTGCCGCAAAGAGCTGGGCTTGAGAACACTGCGCTGCTGGGCGCCGCCCGGCCGGAGATTCAAACAAGTAGCTCTCTGCGGCGGCAGCGGCGGCTCCTTAATCGAAGAGGCGGCGGCGCAGGGGGCGGAGCTTTTCATTTCCGGCGATTTCCGCTACCATGACCTGAAGAAAGCCCAGGCTTACGATCTTGCCCTGGTTGACGCCGGGCACGGCGGAACCGAGCAGCCCGTGGTCGGCTACCTGGTTGAATATCTTAATTCCCGCCTGCAGGAGGCGGGCTTCAAGACTGTCGTGGCGGCAGCAGAAACGTCGCCGTCAGATTGGTTTTCTTCTTAAGGGGGAGCCGAGAGCTTCCCCTTTTTAATGCTGTAAAGGGGTGAGAAAAATTGTCATTAAAACTGTTGTGGCAGTTGCAGGAGCTCGATCTGGCTATCGAAGAGCTTGAACTTGAAATTGAAAACAACCCTCTCCGCCAGGAGGTGGACAGCGCCGAGGAGCAGCTGGGAAATGTAGAAGAGGCTCTCAGCGGGACGGAGCAAGATCTCAAGGAGCAGCGTAAAAAGCTGAAGCGAGGGGAGCTTGACCTGGAAGCGATTAGCTCAGAACATGAAGCGCTGCACCAAAGGCTTTACAGCGGCGAGGTGAAGAATATCAAGGAGCTCGAGCAGATGGAGATTAAGCTGCGCTCAGTAAAGCAGAAACAGGAAGAGCTTGAAGAAGAACTCCTGGGGCTGATGGAGGCCATCGAAGAGCAGGAGCGGCGGGCCGCAGATTTAGCCGGGCAGCAGAAGGAGATTTCAGCGGAGCTGCAGCAGCGGCGGCAGCGTCTCGATGAGGAGCTGGCCCGCCTGGGTAATGATATGGAGAAGCTGCAGGAGCAGCGCAAAGAGCTGGTCTCGCAGATTGAGCCGCAATACCTGGAGCGCTACCGGGAGCTTTCCCGGAGATTCCAGGGGCAGGCCCTGGCCCGCGTGATAAACGATATCTGCCAGGGATGCAGCGTATTTATATCATCGGCGCAGCGGGGCCATCTTTACGATCCCCGGGCCATGGTATACTGTGAAAGCTGCGGCCGCCTGCTAATTCGTTTCAGCGAAGAGGAGGCGCAGCTGAATTAAAACAACGTCAAATTTTTAATTTGATGAAACGAGGGACAAGCTATATAATACTGTATTGAAGTTATTAATTTAAATATAATTTTAGCTAGAAGAGGGTAATGCAATGGCCAAGCGTAAAGATAAACGCAAGATATGGGCCTCGATCATTGCGGCGGTACTGGCCCTGGCGATGGCTCTCTCCGCGGTGGCGGTCTTTTTGGGCTATCTGCTGGATCGAGACGATGACACTGTCAATCCGGGCGGACAACTGGATCTTGAGGCTTACCGGGAGTATTATTTGGGCGAGGTTGAAAGGCTGCAAAAATATATCGACGAATACGGGCCTACTGTTCCGGTGCTGAGTGAACTGGTCCAGGCTTATTCCCTCCTGATCCAGATCGAAAAAGGTGATGAAGAAGCTGCGGAGGAAACAATAAAGGGCTACGAGGATAATCTCAAAAAGTTTAGCCTGGAACTGGTTGAGCTGGAACCGGATAAACCCGAGCACCGTTTGCAGTTGCTTTATGTCTACGAACAGATAGATGAGGATGAGGAGAATATTGCCGAAGAGATCGGCGCCCTGCGCGAGCTGCTTCATGAGAATCCCGATCCCCCCTCCAGCCTTAAGCTGATCGGGTTTATGAAATCCTCCAAACTGCAGGAAGAGATTATGAACGAGGAGATCGACCGGCTAAAGGAACATTTCGAACAATTAGAGGAGTCAGATGAGCTCAACAGTGAAAACCGCTACTATTATGCTTATCTGCTGGGTGAATACCTGGAAGAACCGCGAGCGGCTGAAGACCAGCTATTACTGATCATGGAAAAAGAGCCGGAAGACAGCACTTTTTACAGCGCGGCCAAAAATTACCTGGAGCAACTCCGGAAAGAAGAAAAAGAGGATAACTCGTCAGAGGAAGAGTAATTATTTCCTGATCGGAGACGGTATGAAACAGGAAACCTGGCTCCGCCTGTTGGGAGAATTACGCAAAAGACTGATCTTGATCTTCCTGATCATTGCTTCAGGCGCACTTTTTTGCTATTTTTTTATTGACCGGATTCGCCATATCCTGCTTCTTCCTACTTTAACGTCCGATATCATGGAGTTTTTCCAGATTTTTGTCCGGCAGTATCCCTATCTTGAGCTGCCGGCCGGCCTGGAGCTGCCCGTAAAGATGATTTTCCTTACTCCCGGCGAAGCGTTCATGGCCGATCTGCGGCTGGCCCTGATCTGCGGCATGCTGCTTGTCATGCCGCTGATTCTCTACCAGGTGGTGGCTATCATCATGGCGGTGCGCAGAAGGAGCGGCCGCGGCCCCTTCCTGATGATTCTGGCCATCTGCCTGCTCTTTCTGCTGGGGCTGGCCTTTGCTTATTTCGTGGCCTTCCCCTTTGCCATGAACTTTTTCCTCAGTTTTGCCACCGCAGACATTGAAGCCGAATGGAGCATCGGCCGCTACCTCTCTTTCGCGACCACCTTCTTGTTTGCCTTCGGCCTCATTTTTCAGCTTCCGCTGCTGTTCTGGTTTCTCGGCAGCATGGGTTTGATCAATGCCGCCTTCTTGAAGCGGCACCGCAGGCTTGCTATCGTGATTATTCTCATTGTTGCCGCCGTGATCACCCCTCCGGATGTCTTTTCCCAGATCCTGATGGCGATCCCGCTTTTCATTCTCTATGAGTTAGGCATTTTGCTCGTCACATTCGCCCAGCGCAGGCGAGTGCAAGCCTGACAGGCTAAGATTTAGGGGCGGAGCGCGCCCCGGATGACCGCGCAATAACATCTCACATCTAACCTCTCACATCTTACCTCTCAATTGCCGGGCATTCCCGGCCCGAGCCAAACCGGGTATCGTTCCTACTGTCACGCACAGCAATACCTCATCGCCGGCGGGGTGGGAGCGTTTATACAGTAGAAGGTTTTGTGTTTATAACGCTGTATTCGTGCTGTTTTTTGCCACGTTCGCGGGCAGCCACAAGGGCTGCCCCTACGACCTGGCGCGGCGCAGGCGCTGGCAATTATAACTTTGGGTGGCCACGAGGGCCGCCCCTACAAATAATTGGGGGGCCGGAAGGGATTTACCGGGCAGCTTCTATCAAAGTGGGACAAAAAGGTACGTCCCTGGTGTCCCAAAACTCCCCCCTTTGCAAAAGGGGGGCCGGGGGGATTTAAAAATTTAACTGCAGGTACACCGTAAAAATCCCCTTTAGAAAAGGGGGACTTTAAAAACACACCATGGGCTATTTTTCTTGACAACGTGTCCGGTATAGTGTATAAAGAAGTTAGGCAAACCTAACTTATGG
>JAAZHP010000282.1 GCA_012510625.1 Bacillota bacterium | reverse complement strand
GCCTGGCGGGGCTAGGCGATGGTGGCGCCGCCGTCAACGTTAATCACCTGGCCGGTGATAAAGCCGGCGCCGTCGGAACAGAGAAAGAGCACCGGCTCGACGATATCGGCGGGCTCGGCCAGCCGGCCCAGGGGGATTCCCTTGACGATCTCATCATGCGTCTCCGGGTTGGACCAGAAGGGCCTGCTGAAGCCGGTTTTGACCATGCTTGGCGCCACCGCGTTAACCTGGATATTATCCGGCGCCAGCTCGACGGCCAGCACCCTGGTCAGCGCCTCGATCCCCGCCTTGGCCACGCTGTAGATGCCCATTCCGGGAGCGGAGCGCCGCGCGGCAATGGAGGAAATGCTCACAATCTTCCCCTTCCCCTGTCTTTTCATGATCTGCGCCGCGGCGCGGGAGCAAAGATAGGTACCGTTAAGGTTGGTATCAATTATTTTCTGCCAGGTAGCGGGCTCCGCATCGGCGGTGGAGGCGGTAAGCAGGTTCATCCCCACATTATTGATCAGCACATCCAGCCGGCCGAAAACCTCCTCGATCCGGCTGAAGAGGCCGGCCACATCCTCCTCGCGGGCAATATGGGCGGGCAAAGCCAGCAGGTTCTCTCCGGCGCCAAGCTCAGCTACAGCGGCGTCAAGCCCCTCCTGCTTCCGGGCGCAGAGCGCCACTTTTGTCCCCTCATCCCGGAGCAGACGTCGCGCTATTTCCAGCCCGATCCCCCGGCTCCCTCCGGTAATCAAGCATACCCGGCCGTTGAGTCCATAACAGGGAACAGACATATTATTCTCCTCCTTAAATCTTTCTTTACGCGTTATCTAAAACCGCTCTGCGGGCTTGCTTCCGGCGTACCGCCCTGCGGATCAGCAGGATAGCCAGGACTATAAGCGCCAGCAGGATCAGAATCAGCCAGAGCAGGTAGGGGATTGACCAGACCCGGTTGATCCGGCCTGCCGGGGCCTTATAGTAAGGATCAATTTCAGCTATGCCGTTCTCATTGGGAGGCTGCGCCGCGGCGAATTCGACCACCGCCTGCCAGACTTTTAACTCCTCCCCACCGACTTTCACTATGAGCTTATCCAGCTCTTCTACGGGGACAGGGTTGCCGCTGCTGTCTTTCGGCTCAATCTCCAGCATGGGCAGCATCTCGCCAACCATGGGCAGGAAGGAAAGGATGTAGGAATCGGTAACCACGTGGTAGAGTTCTTTATCGCCCCGCTTCAGAGGGGCATAGCCGTCATCATCAGTTCCCTGGCGCCCCCGGCCAAGGTAGCGCTCCGCCCGCACCACGGCGCGGGTCGAAGGGACAGGCAGATCCAGGCCCGGCACGGTGAAGAGAACTCCGTTGCGCGGGTTGTAGTCGTAGCGCAGACCTGAAAATTGCAGGTAGTAAGTGTTGCCCAGCAGCTGCTCCAGCAGCACCGCCACTTCAAGAACGCGGCGCACCTCTTCGCCGGTCAGGTAGAGCGAGACAATGGGGTAGCCCGCCGTTCCGTCCGGCCCCATCCCCAGCCCAATCAGAGAAGCCAGATCGTAGAAAGAAACCTTCCCCTTGGAGTGCTCCAGGCTGCCCGGAACAAGGCTGCCCCTGATAGAGCCGTTGGCCTGGACGGCAAAATCAACATGCTTTCCGGTCTTCTGCGCGGTAACCAGGCGTATGGCATCGGCCACAAAATTCCCCAGGGGAGTCTCCTGGAGCGGCGGCGAATCAGGAATAGTAAAATTGCAAAGGGCCACCGTGTCCAAAATATTAAGAATGCGCCCGCCCGTCCGCCGGGCAATGAGCGCGTTTAGCTCCCCCGTATAGCGGAGGATTGCTTCGTTCACCGCCGGATCCAGGTCCAGAGTGTGATCCAGCGGCAGTAGAAAAGGCTGACCGGCGCTGTTGCGCACGCGCACCTTCTTGCTCCCGGGGTCAAAAGCCAGCTCAAGCACGCCGAGATACTGCAGGCTGGAGCCGGCCTGCACGATAACCGTCTCTCCTTCAATCACCGGCTCCGCAAGGGCGGTATGGCAATGCCCTCCTACGATAACGTTGATTTCAGGCACGGCACGGGCCAGCTCGCGGTCTTCTTCAACCCCGGAATGGGTAATGGCCACAACCAGATCGGCTCCCTCTGCCTTTAACTGTGCAGTCATCCCGGCTGCGGCCTCGATCTGGTCTGTAAATTCGACCGGTTCGGGGCTGGCGGCCACCGCAATGGCGTCCTCGCCGATCAAGCCGAAAAGACCCACGGTGAGGCCGTTTTCCAACTCGATCAGCTGTTTTTGACGGAAAATTTCAGCCAGCGGGTGTCCCTGCGGCGGGAAGGTGTTGGAGGCCAGCAGCGCCGTATTTTCATGCGCTTCCGGATAGCCGGCTGCCTGCAGGAAAGCAGCCAGAACATCGGTACCGTAATCATATTCATGGTTGCCGATAATTGCGGCATCATAACCGATAAGATGCATGATCTCCAGCTGGGCGGGAATTCCCTCGGGAATCAGCCAGCTGAAAGGCGTGCCCCCGGTATAGTCGCCGGCGGATAGCAGCAGTACAGGCTCCCCCGCCTCCGCTTTTTGCTCCCGGATCTGCCGCACCGCAGTGGCCAGCCGGGCGTACCCCCCAACGGTGGGGTTCTCCAATTCCGGATGATAATCAACCGCCGGAGAATGCGGGATCAAGGCCGAATGTTCGTCATTGGTATGTAAAATGGTTAAATATATTTCACCCGCAGCAGCGGACGCTGCCAGGGAAGAATCGCCCTCGCCGGGAGCAGGAAGTAAATTACCCTGCCACAAAAGAGATAACAGAATGATAACTCCAGCCAGGCACCATTTCAAAGATCGCCTTGGAGACTTGCCAAACCTGCCCATTGCATGATCCCTCCGTCAGAAAAGCTTAAAATAATTTTATCATAGATGGTTGACTTTTGGAAATTGTTTAGCTTTAGCGCGCCAGGTATATACGTTTTTCAAAATAAATATAATTAAGTGATGGGCTGGATTAGTGGACCAAACATGAGAAGGGAATTCAGGTCATGCGCCAGCTTTTTTCTTACCCGCTCCAGCTGTTGAACGGCTTTCTTGACCGGGCTTTTGCCCTTGCCGGGGCAGTGCTGCTGGCCCAGTTTCCCCAGTTTTACAGCCAGTACATCCAGCGGCTCGCCGGACATCTCAATGAAGCCCGCCGCACTATAGATCTATACGGGGAAAACGCCGCTTCGCTTGGCTTGACCCTGGAACAGTATATTGAACAGCACCTGGGTTCGGAATCGGAAATTTTCGTCTCCACAGGCCAGATCATCGTCTCGCTGCTGGAGCGGCTGCACCGGCTTGAGTCTTCTTTCACCGCCCTGCTTGAAGCCCCGCCCTGGATGCGCCTCTGGATCTTCTTAAAGGAAGCCGAGCTGGCTGTCGCGGCGCAAACATGGCAGGACTTTACCCCCGGCATCCCCACCACGATGGAGGGGCTTATCTATGCCGCAGCAGGGCTGCTTCTCGGCTGGAGCTGCTATACCCTCATCAAGTGGATCGTTCAAAAACTGGCCGGGCTCTTGAAAAAAAGGTCATTGCAGGCAACCTGAAACAGTACTTGGGATGGCCTGTAGGGGCGGGCTTCCACGCCCGCCCGTGGTACAGCCAACTGTTTCCGGCTACAGTCGTAGGGGCCGGGCATGCCCGGCCCGGAGCCAGACAGGTTATCAGCCAACTTTCGCTTCTCAGATGAAGGCAGCAATTTAGGCAGCTTCAAAAAGAGCGTATGCTGCATTATTATGCTTATAAAAGCGCTTTTTTTCAGCCTTTATCTGTTCCCCTGGTTGGTCGGATATAGGGCGGCCCATGAGCCGCCCCTACAAACCTGGCGGAACTAAGGCGCTTAATCAAAGTCACCGTCCACCTGACTCATTAGGCGGCCACAAGGGCCGCCCCTACAAACCTGGCGGAGCATGGGAGCATTAAGCCAACTCTTATTCAAAAAAGCATTCCACTGAAAAAATACGAGCCGGGGTGAATCTAAAACCCCCCCCTTTGAAAAAGGGGGGCTGGGGGGGATTTTAAACACGGGATCTACCGGCAGCCATATACCAAAAGAACCGTCTTCCTGATCTATTTTTATAAATTCTCCCTTCTCAGCAGCGCCTCCAGCGCCGCGGCATCCGATACCGGGGCCAGGCAGCTGCGATCGCGGCAGAGGTAGGCGGCGGCCCCGCCCCGGGGAGCGGTCATGGGTTCAATAAACGGAACAAGCGCGGCGACCTCTTCTCCTTCGAGGCCGGACGGGTGGAAGAGAAGCACAATATTCGGGTGAAAAGAGCGGCGCACCACGGCGGCCATCTCCTCCACTTCTTCCGAACCGGCTTCGCCGGCGATAACCAGCTCCGCCGAGGGCCCCAGTGCAAAGTCAAGGGCGGCGAGCATAAAGGTATGGGCCGCCGGGGAGCGCTGCAGGTTGCCGCTGAAGGCGCGGATGATCCTCTCGCCGCGGTCCCACCACTCCCGGCGCCCGGTCAGCCAGCCCAGCTGCAGCAAGTTCAGCGCGGCCACCGAGTTGCCCGAGGGGACGGCCCCGTCGTAGGCGTCGG
Source organism: Bacillota bacterium (assembly GCA_012510625.1). Classification (GTDB taxonomy): domain Bacteria; phylum Bacillota; class Dethiobacteria; order DTU022; family DTU022; genus JAAZIN01. Next base: position 227 of record JAAZHP010000282.1, on the reverse strand, counting down.
CATAGCCGGGCAGATCTTCGGCGCGGTCAGAGCCCGCATATTGCAGCGCCCCGCCGGGGCCCGCAAACAGCTCCAGCATCGATTCGCTCAGCGAGAGGGACCACCGCAGGTGAGCGGCGTCAAAAGTGGCCCGGTATAGCTCCAGCAGCCCCCAGGCCAGGCAGGCGTAGTCGTCGAGATAAGCCGGGATGGCCGCTTCGCCGCCGCGGTAGCGCCTGAGAAGGCGG
>JAAZHP010000281.1 GCA_012510625.1 Bacillota bacterium | reverse complement strand
GAAAAGCCGCAGCTTTGTTCGCGGCGGAGGGAGCAAGCCCTGGCCTCAAAAAGGCACGGGCCGGGCCCGCCACGGAAGCACCCGCTCGCCCATCTGGGTGGGGGGCGCCGTTACTTTCGGGCCCCACCCGCGAAGCTTCGGTTACCGGGTTCCCAAAAAGATTCGCCGGGCGGCGCTCACTTCGGTCTTGAGCGCCAAGGTCCGCGAAGGAAAATTTATCGTTGTGGACGACTTCAAGATCGATCGGCCGCAAACCAAGGCTGTGGCGCGACTTCTTGAAAATTTGCAGGTTTCCGGAGGAGCCCTGATTGTCACCGCCCAGCCGGATCACAATGTAATCAAATCAGCCCGGAACCTGCCCAAAGTTAAGACGCTCACCGCGGCGCAGCTGAATGTGCTCGATATTCTGAACCATGAGTATCTTATCCTCTCGCAGGCAGCCCTGGAGAAAGTGCAGGAGGTGTTTGGATCATGAAGGATCCGCGTGATATCATAATCCGGCCCATAGTCACCGAAAAATCCACGGGCTTGCTCGAAGAGAACAAGTATACGTTCGTAGTGTTGCGGGAAGCGAACAAAATTCAAATAAAACGCGCTCTCGAAGAGATTTTTGATGTCAAGGTCAAGGCGGTCAACACGGCCAATTACCGGGGTAAAAAGAAGCGTCTCGGGCGATTTCCCCAGGGATTTAAGCCCCGCTGGAAAAAGGCGATTATCACCCTGGCCGAAGACAGTAAACCCATCGAGCTCTTTGAAGGCCGCTAAGGAGGGAAGAAGCGGAAGATGAGTCTGCGAAAATATAAGCCAACTTCGCCGGGGCGGCGCTTTTATACGGGAAGAACATTTGAAGAAATTACCAAGAAAAAACCAGAGAAGTCGCTTCTCGTAGCACTAAATAAAAATGCAGGACGCAATGTTTACGGCAGGATCACGGTACGGCGCCGCGGCGGGGGGCATAAACGGAAATACAGGGTCATCGATTTTAAGCGGTACAAAGATCATATCCCGGCCCGCGTTGCCGGGATCGAATATGATCCCAACCGCACGGCAAATATTGCCCTGCTGCATTATGCCGACGGCGAGAAGCGCTATATCCTGGCTCCGCTGGGCTTGCAGGTGGGCCATACAGTGATGTCCGGGGAGAAAGCCGAGATCCGGCCCGGAAACGCCATGCCGCTGCGGACCATCCCGGTAGGCACCTTTGTTCACAATATCGAACTCCAGGTAGGCGCCGGCGGCAAGATTGCCCGCTCCGCCGGATCTGCGGCGCAGCTGGTAGCCAAAGAAGGCAAATACGGGCACCTGCGCCTCCCTTCGGGCGAGGTGCGGCTGATCCCGCTTGACTGCAGGGCCACCATCGGGCAGCTGGGGAATGTGGAACATGAGAATATCCGCATCGGCAAGGCCGGGCGGAACCGCTGGCTGGGCCGCCGTCCCTCGGTGAGGGGCTCGGCGATGAATCCGGTGGATCATCCCCACGGCGGCGGCGAAGGAAAAGCGCCCATCGGCTTGAAAAGCCCGGTAACTCCGTGGGGGAAGCCTACTCTCGGCTATAAGACCCGCAAGAAGAGAAAGGCGAGCGATCAGTATATTGTGCGCCCGCGGAAGAGTTAACATTACAGCCGTGATCTGGAAGGAGGTTTGAAATATGGCTCGTTCACTTAAAAAAGGGCCTTATGTTGAAGAGCGCCTGATGAAAAGGATCATGAGCATGAACGAGAAAAGAGAAAAAAGGGTGATCAAAACCTGGTCCCGGCGTTCGACCATTTTTCCGGAAATGGTCGGGCATACCATCGCCGTGCATGACGGGCGCAAGCATATTCCTATTTATATCAGTGAAGATATGGTTGGGCACAAGCTGGGCGAGTTTGCCCCCACTCGCACCTTTCGGGGACACGGCCACCATACCGAGCGCTCCACAGCATTGAGGTAAGATAGAGGAGGTTGTATGAGCATGGAAGCAAGGGCAGAGGCGCGTTTTATCCGCATTGCGCCACGTAAAGCGCGGGCCGTGGTTGACCTGGTGCGCCGTAAAAATGTTGATGAAGCGCTGAGCATTCTGCGTTATACTCCCAACCGGGCCTCCCGGATAGTGGCCAAGGTGGTCCAATCCGCCGCCGCCAACGCGGAACACAATTTTGATCTGAGCCGCAACCGGCTCTACGTAGATCAGATATTTGTTGACGAAGGACCGGTGTTCAAACGGGTCCGGCCTCGCGCCAGGGGACGGCGCTACCTGATCCGCAAGCCCACCAGTCATATTACAGTAATCGTCAGGGAGAGAAAGGGGGTTTAGGGATGGGTCAGAAAGTCAGCCCCATCGGTTTTCGCATCGGCATCATCCGCGACTGGGATGCGCGATGGTTTGCGGATAAAAATTATACCGAGCTGCTCCATGAAGACCTGGAAATACGGGATTATATCCGCAGCAAGCTGGAGAACGCCGGCATTTCCCGGGTAGAGACGGAGAGGGCCGCCAACAAGCTGCGGATCCATATCCATACCGCCAAACCCGGCATGGTCATCGGCCGCGGCGGCGCAGAGGTGGAGCAGCTGCGCAAAGAGCTGGAGAAGAAGACCGGCAAGAAGGTGCATCTCAATATTATCGAGATCAAAAATCCCGATCTCGACGCCTACCTTGTTGCCGAAAGTGTGGCTGCGCAGCTTAAGCGGCGGATTGCTTTCCGCAGGGCCATGAAGCAGGCCATTTTCCGGGTGATCCGGGCCGGGGCCAAGGGAGTCAAGATTACCTGCAAGGGGCGCCTGGGTGGTTCCGAGATGGCGCGCAGCGAAAGCTATCGCGAAGGGACGGTGCCGCTGCAGACCCTGCGGGCGGATATAGATTACGGCTTCACCGAAGCGCATACCACATACGGCCGCATCGGGATAAAAGTTTGGATCTATAAAGGCGAAGTTCTGCCGGAGAAGGGTAGCCGGCGCGAACGCAGCGGGGAGGGAAGCTAGATCATGTTGATGCCTAAAAGGGTAAAATTCCGGCGCCAGCATCGCGGGCGGATGAAAGGAAAAGCCAAGGGCGGAACAGAGATCCAGTTTGGCGAATATGGAATTCAGGCACTTGAGCCTGCCTGGGTTGACAGCAGGCAGATTGAGGCGGCCCGTATTGCCATGACTCGTTATATCAAGCGGGGCGGAAAGGTCTGGATCCGTATCTTTCCCGACAAGCCGGTGACCAAGAAGCCTGCGGAGACCAGGATGGGCAAGGGGAAAGGTTCACCCGAATTCTGGGTTGCCGTGGTCAGGCCGGGCCGGGTCATGTTTGAACTGGCTGGAGTGCGGGAAGATATCGCCAAGGAGGCGATCCGCCTTGCAGCAAACAAACTGCCCCTTAAAACAAGATTTGTTAAAAGGGCGGATGCAGGTGGTGTTGCTGAATGAAAGTGAAGGAGATCCGTGAGCTGAATGACGGAGAGCTGGAGGAAAAATTAAAAGAGCTGAAAGAGGAGCTGTTCAACCTCCGGTTTCAAGCGGCTACCGGGCAGCTGGAGAATGTGAAGCGCATCAAGGAAGTACGCCGCAGCATTGCCCGGGTAAAAACCGTTCAGAGGGAGCGGGCCTGAAGTCAAGCCCATGGAGTAAAGGGAGGCGGATGATTTGAAGGAAAGCAAGGCCAAAATTTTAACGGGCAAAGTAGTCAGTGACAAGATGGACAAGACCAGGGTCGTAGCCGTGGAGCGGACGACTCATCACCCCCTCTATGGGAAGACCATCAGGCGGACCAAGAAATATAAATTTCATGATGAGCACAACGAATCGCATGCGGGCGACCTGGTGAAAATCATGGAGACCAGGCCACTGAGCAGGGACAAAAGGTGGCGCCTGGTTGAAATTGTCAAGCGATCGCAGCTGTAGATTCTCATCTGCGCACAAGCCGCAGGGGAGAAAGGAGTGGCAAGAATGATTCAAAGCGAAACCATCTTGAATGTGGCCGACAATTCCGGCGCAAAAAAGATTCTCTGCATCCGGGTCCTGGGCGGCTCTATGCGCAAGGCCGGTCACGTTGGGGATGTCATCATCGCTTCGGTGAAGGAGGCCGCTCCCGGCGGGGCGGTGAAGAAAGGCGAGATTGTGCGGGCGGTGATTGTGCGGACCAAAAGCCGGCTTAACCGTAAAGACGGTTCGCATATTCATTTTGACGAAAATGCCGCCGTAATCATCAACGAGCAGAACAACCCGCGGGGAACACGGATCTTTGGACCTGTCGCCCGGGAGCTGCGCGAAAAGGAATTTATGAAGATCATTTCACTTGCTCCCGAAGTCATTTAGAGGTTTCAAGGAGGTGGCACCTGATGACACAGAAAAAAATGGGGATCCGCCGGGGTGACCGCGTGGTCGTTTTGTCGGGAAAGGATAAAGGAAAAAAGGGAAAGGTAATCCTTGCCTTGCCGGATAAGGGGCGGGTAAAGGTGGAGGGTGTGAACATGATCAAAAAGCATGCCAAGCCCACCCAGAAAGTGCCCCAGGGAGGGATCAGGGAAATGGAGGCGGCGCTGCCGGTCTCCAAAGTGATGCTTCTCTGCCCGGCCTGCAACAAGCCGACCCGCATTGCCAATAAATTAACCGCCGAGGGACGGCGAATCCGGGCTTGCAAAAAATGCGGGGAAGCTGTGGATAAATAGGGGGGAGTAGAAGATGCCGCGCTTAAAGGAAAAATATTTTTCGGAGATCAGGCCCGCCCTCCAGGAGCGGTTCAAGTATAAGAACATTTACGAAGTTCCCCGGCTGGTCAAGGTAGTGATCAACATGGGGATCGGCGAGGGAAAGGATAACCCCAAGGTTCTCGATGCCGCCGTCAATGACCTGATGCAGATTACCGGACAGCGCCCGGTGATCACCAGGGCTCGCAAGTCGGTGGCCAGCTTTAAGCTGCGTGAAGGCATGGCCATCGGCTGCAAAGTGACCCTGCGGGGCGTGCGGATGTACGATTTCGTGGATAAGCTTTTCAACGTGGCGCTGCCGCGGGTAAGGGATTTCAGGGGTATTTCGCCGCGCTCTTTTGACGGGCGGGGCAACTTTACCATCGGCCTGCGGGAACAGCTCATCTTTCCCGAGATCGAGTACAGCAAGGTGGAGAAAATTCTCGGCATGGATATTGTAATTGTAACCACTGCCAAAACGGACGAAGAGGCAAAAGAGCTTTTAACCTTGATGGGGCTGCCGTTCCGGGCTGCATGAGGGTGGAGCTTATATTTGAAGGAGGGTAAGGATGGCCAAAAAATCTTTAATCGCCAAAGCAGGCCGCAAGCCGAAATTTGAAGTGCGCCGCTACAACAGGTGCCGTCTCTGCGGCCGCCCGCGAGGATACCTGCGCAAGTTTGGCATGTGCCGCCTTTGCTTTCGTCAACTTGCCAACGAGGGTAAAATCCCCGGCGTAAAAAAGGCCAGTTGGTAGATGATGAAAGGAAGAGAGGAGGTAGATTTCGATGATGACCGATCCTATTGCCGATATGCTGACCCGGATCCGCAATGCGAACATGGTCCGGCATTCATCGGTGGATATCCCCGCCTCCAAACTGAAGCGCTCCATGGCGCAGATCATGAAGGAAGAGGGGTTTATTAAAGACTACGAATATCTGGAGGATAACAAGCAGGGTATTGTCCGGATATATCTAAAATACGGTCCCGATTCGCGTCGCGCGATCACCGGGCTGAAAAGAATCAGCAAGCCGGGCTTGCGGGTATATGCGAACAAGGATGAGCTGCCCAGGGTGCTGGGGGGGCTTGGCGTGGCGATCATCTCCACTTCAAAGGGTGTTATGAGCGACCGGGAGGCCCGGGAAGCAGGCTGTGGCGGTGAAGTAATCTGTTATATCTGGTAATGCAGCGAGGAGGTTGACCATGTCCCGCATCGGTAAAAAACCGATCGACATACCTGAAAAGGTTCAAGTCGATATTGTCGGCAATCATATAACCGTCAAAGGACCTAAGGGGCAGCTTTCAGAAGAGATGCCACGGGATATGCTCGTGGAGCAGGAAGAGGGACGTCTTACCGTGAAGCGGCCCTCCGACAGCCCTGAACACAGGGCTTTGCACGGCTTAACCAGGACGCTGATCCAGAATATGATCACCGGGGTAACCGAAGGTTTCAGCCGGACCCTGGAACTGGTCGGCGTCGGTTACCGGGCCAACCTGCAGGGGAAAAAGCTGGTCTTAAATGTGGGCCCTTCACATCCCCTTGTCTTCGAGCCTGAAGAGAATATGGAGATCGAGGTGCCCAGCCCTAACAAGATTATTATAAAAGGTATTGACAAACAGAGAGTCGGCAATTTTGCCGCTGACATCCGGAAATCTCGTCCTCCCGAACCTTACAAGGGCAAGGGGATCCGGTATGCCGGCGAGCATGTCCGGCATAAAGTAGGCAAAGCCGGCAAGTAACGGCAGCCGGGAGGTGTAAGCAATGATAAAAAACAAGCCGCGCAATGAAAACCGGAAACGGCGCCACCGGCGTGTCCGCATGAAAGTAAGCGGAGATGCCGCGCGCCCCCGTCTGAATGTCTTTCGCAGCAACAAGCATATCTATGCCCAGATCATCGATGACCGGTCCGGCCGGACCCTGGCGGCAGCCTCCAGCCTGGACAACGAACTCCGTGAAAATTTAAACCGCGGCAGCGACCGCGAAGCGGCGGGTAAAGTGGGGACTCTGCTGGCGCGGCGTGCCCTGGACAGGGGGATCAAGGAGGTTGTCTTTGACCGGGGAGGATATCGCTATCACGGCCGCGTCAAGGCTCTGGCCGAGGCTGCGCGTGAAGAGGGTCTCAATTTTTAAAGGAAAGGAGGGATGGCAGGGGTGTCAAAAGTGGAACCGTCTCAGGAATTGATGGAAAAAGTGGTGAAAGTCAACCGGGTGGCCAAGGTGGTCAAAGGCGGGCGGCGCTTCAGCTTCAGCGCCCTGGTTGTGGTCGGCGACCAGAACGGGGTTGTCGGCGCCGGACTGGGCAAAGCCGGCGAGGTGCCGGAGGCCATCCGTAAAGGGATAGAAGATGCGAAGAAGAAATTATTTCGGGTTCCCATGGTGGGAACGACCATCCCTCATTCGGTGGAAGGCCGTTTTGGCGCCGGGAGAGTATTGATGAAACCCGCTTCTGAAGGGACCGGCGTGATTGCCGGCGGCCCGGTCCGTGCGGTGCTGGAGATGGCCGGAGTGAGAGATATTCTGACCAAGTCGCTCGGCTCTTCAAACGCCCTGAACATGGTTAACGCAACCGTGGAAGGGTTGAAATCACTGAAAATGGCAGATGAGGTCAGCGCCTTGCGGGGCGTTGACGAGTCCAAACTGCTGGGTTAGGAGAAGGAGAAGTCATGGCGAAAAAATTGCGGATTACACTATTGCGCAGCCCGGTGGCCTGCCGGCCGAAGCAGCGGCGCACTCTAAGAGCTCTTGGACTAAACAGGATCGGTCAGACTGTGGTCCAGAATGATGCGCCGGAACTGCGGGGGATGATCAGGGTGGTTGATTTTATGGTTAAGGTTGAAGAGAATGCAGAGGGAGGTGCCGCGGATGCGCCTGCATGAGTTGAATCCGCCGCGAGGGGCCAGACGAGAGGCCAAAAGAAAGGGCCGGGGCCATGCTTCGGGATTGGGCAAGACCGCCGGCCGGGGGCAAAAAGGCCAGAAGTCGCGTTCGGGAGCAAAAACACGCCGCGGTTTTGAGGGCGGGCAGATGCCGCTGTTCCAACGGCTTCCCAAGCGCGGTTTCACCAATATATTTAAGCAAAAGTGGTCGGTGATCAATATTGACGCGCTGAATTGCTTTGATGACGGAACAACGGTAACTCCGGAACTGCTCCAGGAAGCCGGCTTGATCAAGTCGCTGCGGGATCCCTTGAAAATTCTCGGTGACGGTGAGCTGAAGCGCAAACTGGTGGTGCAGGCCCACCGTTTTAGCAGCCAGGCGCAGGCCAAGATCGAAGCGGCGGGCGGAAAAGCTGAGGTGATTTAACTTGTTTGAAACCATACGCACGGCGTGGCGGATTAAAGAATTAAGGGAGAGGATCCTTTTTACCCTGGCCATGTTCGTGGTATTTCGAGTCGGCTCGGTCATTCCCGTTCCGGGGGTTGATGCCAGCCAACTGGTTAAATTTTTTCAGGAAGATACAATATTTGGTTTTCTGAATATAATTGGCGGCGGCAACCTGGAGAACTTCACCATATTTGCCCTGGGAATTATGCCCTATATTAACGCTTCCATCATCATGCAGCTGTTGCAGATTGTTATCCCCAAGCTGAAAGACTGGAGCCAGGATCCCGACGGGCGGAAGAAGATCTCCCAGTTGACGCGCTACGGCACCGTGCTTATATCTATCATCCAGGGGATCGGCTACTCATTTATGATTGCCGAAGCGGTCCCCGAGAAGAGTTTTCTCTCTTATTTTATCATTGTCATCTCGTTGACCGCAGGCACCTCTTTTTTAATGTGGATGGGCGAGCTGATCACCGAAAAGGGAATCGGCAACGGGATCTCGCTATTGATCTTCGCCGGGATCATTGCCGGATTTCCCATAGGCGTGATCACCATCGTCGAGCAGGTCCGTTTTGGCCAGGTGCCCTTCTACCTGGTGCCGGTGACGATTGTGATCCTGCTGGCCCTGATTGTAGCCATAGTGGGCATGGACCAGGGGCAGCGCCGCATCAGTGTGCAGTATAGTAAGCGGGTCGTCGGCCGGAGGATGTACGGCGGGCAGGCCACCCATATTCCCTTGAAGGTGAACATGGCCGGGGTGATTCCGGTAATCTTTGCTTCGGTGATCATTACCATTCCCCAAAGCATTTTCAAGTTTATCGATCACCCGGTGACTCAAAAAATAGCCTCCAGCCTGGAGTGGGGCACGGCTCTGAATACAGTTCTTTACACGTTAATGATTATTTTATTCAGTTATTTTTATACGGCAGTGCAGTTTGATCCCTTCCAGGTTGCCGGCAATATCCGCAAGTATGGTGGCTTTATTCCCGGACTGCGCCCCGGGCGGCCCACCGCGGAATTCCTTGGCCGGGTGATTTCAAAGCTGACCACGGTAGGGGCCTTTGCGCTGGCATTTATTGCCGTATTTCCGATCATCTTTAAAGGTCTTACCGGGATGAACATTATATTTACCGGGACCGGCTTAATCATTGTAGTCGGGGTTGTTCTGGAGACGATGAAGCAGATTGAAAGCCATATGCTCATGCGCAGCTACCGCGGATTTATGAAGTAGGTGATTGGAAGATTGATCAAGTTAAAATCAGCACGCGAGATTGAACTGATGCGCCAATCCGGGAAAGTGGCGGCCATGGTGATGCAGGAGCTGGAGAAAGCTGTCTCTCCCGGAACAACCACGGCGGAGCTGGACAAGAAGGCGGAAAAACTGATCCGGGAGGCCGGCGGAGAGCCCGCTTTCCTTGGCTACCGCGGTTTCCCCGGTTCAATCTGCACTTCGGTTAACAATGAAGTTGTCCACGGCATCCCGGGCTTGCGCCGCCTCAAAGAGGGAGATATAATCAGCATTGATCTGGGCGTGTGCTTGAAAGGATATTACAGCGATACCGCGTCCACTTTTGCCGTTGGCCGGGTCAGCCCCCTGGCCCGGCGGCTGATCGATGTCACCCGGCAATCCCTGGAAGAAGCCATATCGGCAATGCGTGCCGGCGCGCATCTTAGCGACATCTCTCATGCGGTGCAGAGCTACGTGGAAGCAAACCGCTTTTCCGTGGTTTACAGCTATGCCGGTCACGGGATCGGCACTGAGATGCACGAGGAGCCGCAGGTGCCCAATGTGGGGCCTCCTGGCCATGGCCCCCGGCTCCAGGCGGGCATGGTCCTGGCCATCGAGCCCATGGTCAATGCCGGTAGTGCCGATGTGGAAGTGCTGGATGACGGCTGGACGGTGGTTACAAGGGACGGGAGCCTTTCGGCCCACTTTGAGCACAGTGTTGCTTTAGGGGAAGACGGTCCTGTTATTTTAACCGTTCTTTGACCGGAGAAAGGGGGCGAAGCGATGGAAGATCTGAAGCCCGGGCAGCTGGTTCGCTCCAGGGCGGGCCGGGATAAAGGGAAACATTACCTGGTGATAGAGGTAATCAGCCCGCGGGAAGTGCTGCTCGTAAATGGACGGAGCCGTCCTCTATCCCGGCCGAAGAAAAAAAACGTAATCCATTTGCAACGCTACTCACGCCGGGTGGAGATCGAAGAGCTGATCCGCGATCAAAAATTAACGGATAGCCAGGTAATTAAATATCTCGAAGAGCTGGCGCCGGTGGAAGAGGAGGTTGGAGCAGCCGATGACCAAAAAGAAAGATGTGGTTGAGGTGGAGGGAACGGTAGTGGAATCTCTCCCCAACACCATGTTCCGGGTAGAGTTAAAAAATGGTCTGAAGGTGCTGGCTCATGTATCAGGCAAGATCCGCATGAATTTTATCCGGATTCTCCCCGGAGACAGGGTCCTGGTAGAGCTTTCTCCCTACGACCTGACCCGGGGGCGGATCACCTATCGCTACAAGTAAGGAGGCCGAAAAAAATGAAGGTAAGGCCCTCGGTTAAGCCGATGTGCGAGAAATGCAAAGTGATCCGGCGCAAGGGCAAGGTAGTAGTAATCTGCCAGAATCCCAAGCATAAGCAGCGCCAGGGATAGGAAAGGTATAGATACAATTTATGAAGGGAAATCTAGCTCTGTTTAGCTTTTTTTGCCTTGAAGGAGGTGCCGTCAATTGGCCAGAATAGCGGGTGTAGATTTGCCGCGGGACAAAAGGGTAGCCGTGGCCCTGGGATATATCTATGGAATAGGCCGCAGCCGGGCATTGGAGATCCTTTCAAATACCGGTGTTAACCCCCACACGCGGGTGCGTGACCTGACGGAAGATGAAGTTAACCGCTTGCGGGAATTTATCGATAAGAACTACAAGGTCGAAGGTGATCTCAGGCGGGAAGTGGCCATGAATATCAAGCGGCTGGTTGAGATCGGCTGCTACCGGGGGATCAGACACCGGCGTGGCCTCCCGGTCAGGGGTCAGACGACGAAGAACAATGCCCGCACGCGTAAAGGCCCCCGGAAAACCGTGGGTGTGCGGCGCAAGAAATAACCTCTAAGGAAGGGAGGAGGAATTAAAGTTGGCCAAAAAAAGAACAACGCGGACCAGGCGCCGCGAGCGTAAAAATATTGAGCACGGCGTTGCGCACATCAAATCGACATTTAACAATACCATTATTACGATCACGGATACGCAAGGAAACAGCATTGCCTGGTCCAGCGCCGGCAATGTGGGTTTCAAAGGGTCGCGAAAATCGACGCCCTTTGCCGCGCAGCTGGCTGCCGAGAGCGCCGCGAAAGCGGCCATGGAGCACGGCATGAGACAGGTCGAAGTCTTTGTAAAAGGACCGGGAGCCGGAAGGGAAGCGGCGATTCGCTCGCTGCAGGCTGCAGGCCTGGAAGTAAACACGATTAAAGACGTGACCCCCATTCCGCATAATGGCTGCCGGCCGCCGAAAAGGCGGCGGGTTTAAATTATAAACATTAAGACTCGATCCAGAGGATTGGTCAAAGGGAGGTGCAGTTCACTTTATGGCACGATACAGGGATGCGGTGTGCCGTTTATGCCGCCGCGAAAGAAATAAACTCTACCTGAAAGGTGATCGCTGTTACACTGATAAATGCAGTGTGGCCAGGAAAGGTTACCCTCCGGGAGAGCACGGGCAGTCCCGCCAGAAATTTTCCGAGTACGGTCAACAGCTGCGGGAGAAGCAGAAGGCCAAACGGATCTACGGGATCCTGGAGCGCCAGTTTCGCCGCTACTTTAAAGAGGCCGACCGGCGCAAGGGAGTGACCGGGGAGAACCTGCTGCAGCTGCTGGAAAGCCGCCTCGACAACGTGGTTTACCGGATGGGGTTCGGGCGCTCGCGGGCTGAAGCGCGTCAACTGGTCAATCATGGCCATTTCCAGGTTAACGGCCGGAGGGTTGATATCCCCTCTTATCTAACAAGGCCCGGAGATGTGATCGCAGTACGCGAAAAAAGCCGGAACCTGCCTGTGTTTAAAGAGATCCGGGAGGCGGGCGAAGGCCAGAGTACCGTTGATTGGCTGGAAGCTGACCTGGAACATCTGCAGGGTAAAGTTATCCGGATGCCACAACGGGAAGAGATCGATGTTCCCGTGGAGGAACACCTGATCGTAGAGCTTTATTCACGCTAAGCAGTTAACGATGCCCTCAATACTAAATGGAGGAGGGTTTATTAAATATGCTGATTGAGATTGAGAAGCCCAGGATTGAGTATGTCGAAAAGAACGACCAGCTCACTTACGGCAAATTTATTGTCGAGCCCCTGGAAAGAGGTTACGGGATCACGCTGGGCAATGCCCTGCGGCGGGTTCTTCTATCATCCCTGCCCGGTGCGGCTATAACCAGCGTGAGATTTGACGGGACATTGCACGAGTTTTCTACCCTGCCCGGGGTGCTGGAAGACACAATTGAGATTATCCTCAATTTAAAATCCCTTTCCATGAGGATTCACGATAATGAGACCCATACCCTGGTAATTGATACGGATAAACCCGGCGTGGTCAGGGCTAAAGATATCCAGGCGCCGGCGGGTGTGGAGATTTTAAACCCCCAGCTGGCCATCTGCACTCTCGAAGAGAAGGCGAGTCTAAAAATGGAGATGACTGCGATGAAAGGCCGCGGCTATGTCCCCGCGGAGAGGAACAAGATGCCGAACCAGCCCATCGGAGTGATCCCCGTCGATTCCATTTTTTCTCCCATCCGCAAGGTAAATTACCAGGTTGAAGATACCCGCGTGGGGCAGGTTACCGATTTTGACAAGCTTACTCTGGAAGTATGGACCGACGGCAGCATTAAGCCCGACGAGGCGGTCAGCCAGGCGGCGCGGATATTGAACAAACGGATCTCTATTTTCATCGACCTCACCGAAGAAGTCGAAGCGATTGATCCCGTTGAGCAGAAAGAAGAGGAAGATCGGGAGCAAAAGCTCGAGATGGCGATTGAAGATCTCGATCTCTCGGTACGTTCGTACAACTGCCTTAAGCGTGCCGGAATCAATACCGTCGGGGAGCTGGTGCGTAAAACCGAAGAAGAGATGATGAAAGTACGCAACCTCGGCAAAAAATCATTTGAAGAAGTGGAGCGAAAACTGAAAGAACTGGGCTTCAGCTTAAGCAAAAGCGGCGAGTAAGCGCGGTAAGGAGGGAACGGAATGGCCTATCAAAAGTTCAACCGGAAAAGCGGTCCCAGGAAAGCGCTGCTGCGCAGCCAGGTCACAGCTTTGCTGCAGGCGGGCCGGATAGAAACAACTGCCGCGAAAGCAAAAGCAATTCAACCGCTTACCGAGAAGATGATTACGCTGGCCAAAAAGGGCGGGCTGCATGAGCGGCGTCAGGCCCTGGCATTTCTATACGATGAAACCGTGGTCAAAGATCTGTTTGAGAAAATAGGCCCCAGGTGCGAGGTCAGAGAGGGCGGTTATACACGCATTATCCCCAAGGGTCCGCGCCGTGGTGACAGTGCCCCCATGGTGATCATCGAGCTGGTGGTGTAAAACCCCCGGGGAAACTAAATTGAGAGGAGTGGGACATTGGGGACGTACCTGTTTGTCCCACTTTTTATTAGAGCTTAATCTCCCCCCTTTGGAAAAGTGAGGCCGGCGGGGATTTAATATAGGCCGGGTTTCACCCCCTCTTTGCAACAGGGGGGCCGGAGGGCATTTAATATAGGCCCAGTTCTACCCCCGCACGTAATCTCCCCCCTTTGCAAAAGGGGAGCCGGGGGGGATTTAAAAGAGGTGAGATCAGGTGTCCGAGGTTCTGCTGGAAACACGAAACCTATCCTTCACCTACCCGGGAGAGGATGAGAAATCTCCTCCCGCCCTGGAGGGCATCGACCTGCAAATTGCCGATGGCGAATACGTGGCCCTCATCGGCCCCAATGGATCGGGCAAAACCACCCTGCTCAAACAATTCAACGCACTGCTGCGCCCCACTTCCGGAGAGCTTTACTTTGACGGCCGCTCTACTGCCGATGAGAACAACATAGCATTTATCCGCGCTCACTGCGGCATGATATTCCAAAACCCCGACAACCAGATTGTCGGAGCCACCGTGGAAGAAGACGTTGCTTTCGCTCTCGAAAATCTTGCCGTTCCCCCCCCGGAAATTCGCCGCCGCGTGGCCGAGGCGCTGGAGCTGCTGGGGATTTCACAACTGGCGGCCACTCCGCCGCACCTGCTTTCGGGCGGCGAAAAGCAGAAGGTGGCCATGGCCGGAATCCTGGCCGCCGCTCCCCGCTGCTTGCTCCTCGATGAACCGACGGCCATGCTGGACCCGGCTGGCCAGGCTGCAGTTATCGACACCCTGCAGATGCTGAACAGGGAGCGGGGGATCACGGTAGTCCACGTGACCCACTTTCCCGAAGAGGCGGCGCTTGCCCGGCGGGTAATCGTTCTGGATCGCGGCCGCCTGGTTCAGGATGGCCCGCCTGCGGAAATTCTTACCGATTTGGGGCCGCTGCGCGCTCTTGGGCTAAGAACTACCGCGGCAGGCGAACTGGCCGGCCTGCTGCGTGAAGACGGCTTTCCGCTGTGCAGAGGGATACTGCATAACCGGGAGCTGGTGGAGCAGTTATGTTTATTCGCACAGAAGATTTAAAATATACCTACCTGCCCGGGACTCCCTACGCCGTGGCGGCACTGCGGGGGGTAAATCTTTCTATTGCCCGGGGCAGTTTCACCGTCCTGCTCGGCTCTTCCGGTTGCGGCAAATCGACCTTGCTGCAGCATTTTATCGGGTTACTCCGGCCGGCCGGGGGGCGCGTCTTTATTGAAGGAGAGCCCCTGGGCTACGGCCGCAGGGAACTGCTCCGGGTGCGCCAAAAGGTGGGCCTGGTCTTCCAGGAACCTGAAATGCAATTTTTTGCCGAAACACTTTTTGATGAAATAGCTTTTGCTCCGCGCAACTTCGGCCTCTCTCATGCAGCCGTGAAAGAACAGGTTGAGCAGGCCCTGAAACTGGTAGGGTTGAACGATCCAGCTTTAAAAGAGAAATCGCCCTTTCACCTCAGCGCCGGCCAGCAGCGCCTTGCCGCCATCGCATCGGTCCTGGCCATGCAGCCCCGGGCGCTAATTCTCGATGAACCTACCGCCGGCCTGGACCAGGCGGCGCAGGACAAGCTATTTGCCCTGCTGCAGAAGCTTAACCGGGATCGGGGAATTACGGTTGTTGTGGTGACTCACCGCCTGGAGCAGGTTGTTTTAATGGCCCATCATTTTCTGGTTATGGACCGGGGACGGATCATTATGGAAGGCCCGGCCACAGAGATCTTTTCCCGAGTTGAAGTGCTGAGCCGCTGCGGCCTGTCGCTGCCTCCGGTAACCCGGCTGATGCATGAGCTGGCTGCGGCCGGACTACCCTTTTCCACGGCCCTATTCTCCATTGAAGAAGCAAGGGCGGAGATCAACAACTGGCGCGCGAGGAGGGTGAAGAGATGAAACGCAGCATCACCCTTGGCCGCTATCTTCCCGGCAATACATTCCTGCACCGGATCAACCCGCGTTTCAAGCTGCTGCTATTGTTGATTTCCCTGGCCATCCTCTTTATTCTGAAAACATATGCCGGGTTTGGACTGCTCTTCTTTTTTCTCTTTCTGTCTGCTGCTTCCGCGCGGGTACCCCTGCGCTACCTGGCGGGCGCTCTCCGGCCTGTTGTATACATAGTTCTTTTTACCGTGATCATATACTTCTTTTTTACCAAGGGCGGGCTAGTTCTGCTTCGCCTCGGCCCGCTGACAGTGGAGCAGGCCGGAGTAGCTGCGGGAATTCTTGTGATTATGCGACTGGTGGGGCTGGTTTTTATGAGCATGCTCCTCACGCTGACTACAACCCCCCTGGCCCTGGCCCACGGGCTGGAATACTTTCTCAAGCCGCTGGGCAAGCTTGGCATCCCGGCGGCGGAAATTGCCATGATCATGACTATCGCCATGCGCTTCATCCCCACGGTAAGCGAGGAGAGCCAGCGGCTGCTGCGGGCTCAGATGGCGCGCGGCGCAGATTTTGAAGGGGGCTTCTTTAGCCGGGCGCGTAAGTTTGCGCCGCTGATTGTGCCCCTCTTTATCGGCGCTTTTCGCCGGGCTGATGCACTGGCCCTGGCGATGGAGGCGCGGGGTTACCGGATCGGCGCGGCGCGCACTCGCATGTGCGAAGAGCCGGTGACGGCAGCGGATTGGGGTGCACTCCTGTTCGCTCTTGCCGCCCTGGTCGCGGTTATACTCTCCGGTATTTGATCGGATAGAGGGGAGATCGGCCGTTCTTTATCAAGGTATGGTGAGTGATGAATATGTTCCGGATTCGTCTCGGCATCAGTTATGATGGCACAGGTTACGGCGGATTTCAGATCCAGGACAATGCGCCCACGATCCAGGGTGAATTGGAGAAGGCGCTGGCGGTAATCTACAAGCAGCCGCTGCGCATCACCGGGGCCGGCCGGACCGATGCCGGGGTGCATGCGCTCGGCCAGGCGGCCCACTACGATGCGCCCTTTGAAATACCATCCTCGCGCCTGCCGGCGGCGCTCAATGCTCTGCTGCCTGAAGATATCGTAGTTTTTAAAGCGGAGCCGGCGGCGCCCGATTTTCATGCCCGCTTCAGCGCCCTGCGGAAAATTTACAGTTATACCCTGGACCGGGCTGCCTACCCGCAGGTGATGCGGCGGAGATATTCTTGCCATCTTCCAGGACCCTTTAACCAGGATGCGGTCAGGGAGGCGTGCCGGCTGCTTGAAGGCACCCACGATTTCCGGGCTTTCCAGGCCACAGGCAGCCCGGTGCAATACACGGAGCGCACTCTCTACCGCGTGGAACTGGTTGAACTCGCCGGGGAGAAGTTGCTCCGGTTAATTTTTGAAGGAGACGGCTTCCTGTACAAGATGGTCCGGCTTATGGTGGGCAGCCTGCTGCGGGTGGGGCAGGGGAAGCTTGAACCTGCCGCTGTCTCCTCGGCGCTGGAAGGACGGAGACCGGGGGCGGTTGGACCAACCGCCCCACCGCAGGGACTCTGCCTGGAAAAAGTAATCTATTGAAACAAAACTCTCCTTCTGGCAGGTGGAATTTCCCAATACCTTTTTTGTCATCCTGATCCTTTATTTGTCATCCT
>JAAZHP010000048.1 GCA_012510625.1 Bacillota bacterium | reverse complement strand
GCGGTAAAGGCACGCTGCTGCGGGGCGGCGCCCAGTACTGCAAAGGCACTATCCGCAGCGGCGGCAAGCAGGGGGTGGGAGGGTTCTAGCAGCGACCCGGCATGAAGGTAGCCCTCCTCCATCCGGCTGGCCTCCATCACCTTCATCGAACCTTTAAACCGGGGCTCTTCTTCGGCAAGCGAGCGCAGCAGTTCCTCGTACTCCTCCAGCACAGCCGCATAATCTTCCTCCGGGAGCCAGCGCCGGTCAACCTGCAGGATACATTCCCCGGCCACGGTGCTCGGCTGGGAGCCGCCGCGGATGAAGCCGTAATTCATGGAAGCGCTCCCGAGAAAGGGGTGAATTCTTTCTTTCAACTTGGGCGCCAGCTCCCGTTCGCATTTTCCAATGAACAAGCCCGCCATCCGGATGGCGTTCCGGCTGCCGGCCTGGCTGCCGCCGTGCGCGTCGGCGCCCTGAAAGGAAAACTCGAGCCATTCCAACCCTTTATGACCAAGGCATAGGTCAAAGCCGGTGGGCTCGCCCACAATGGCGCCGTCCGCCCGCAGCCCTCTCTTGACCAAGTCAACGCTGCCGGCGCTGCCGTCCTCTTCGTCGATTACCCCGGAAAAAATAAAGTCTCCCTTCAGGATTATGCCGGCCCGGCGCACCGCGGCGCAGGCGGCAATCATGCAGGCGACAATTCCCTTGGTATCGACCGCGCCCCGCCCGTAAAGCCGCCCTCCTTCCACCCGTGGGCGGCAGGCGTCAGCCATGTCGTAGGGAGGTACAGTATCGAGGTGGCTGTTGAAGAGAAGGGTGCGGCCGCCGCCGCATCCAGGAAGCCTGGCCACGACATTGCAGCGGCCGTCCTTTACCGGGATCAGTTCTGAAGCGATGCCCTCTTTCTTAAAGAAGCGGTCGATATATGCCGCCACCGCGGTTTCCTGCTGCGCGATGCCCCGGTAGCTGGGAAGGCGAATCATGTCCTCGGCCAGGGAGACGATCTCCGCTTCATTAATATTTTGCTTGATCCTGGTATAAAGATCGTGCACCGCCGCTCACTCCCGCTGCCGGACTGAACCGGTCCTTTTTACGAATTCCTCCTTGATTCGCTCCAGCAATGCAGGATTGCGAAGGACCTTGTAGCCGGCAAGGGCCATGGCCTTTCCCACTTCGAGCATAACTTTGTAGGCCTGCGGGGTGCCGCAAAGACGGGCAAACTCAGCAGTGTGCACTGCCACCTCCCGGTCGGTAATGGCTACGAGCGGCTGGATGGAGGGGACCACCAGGCTGACATTCCCCATGTCCGTCGAGCCTGCGCCTACCTCCTCCTTCCGTTCGTTCCATTCCTCTTCGCTGACCTCTTTTAAGCTATCCCAGAAGATCTGGCCCAGGACCCGGTTGGTCAACATGGCATCATAGGGGTATTCGGTTTCGGCAATGCTGAGCCCGGTGCCGGTGGCCAGCGAGGCACCGCGGGCGCAGTTGAGTACCTTTTCAACCACCTCCCCGAGGTAGCGATTATCCATTGAGCGGATGCAGAATTCAGCGGCGGCACGGTCGGGGATGACATTGATGGCCTGCCCGCCGTCGGTAATGATCCCGTGGATGCGCACATCGTCGCGCAGCTGCTGGCGCAGGGCATTGATCCCGTTGAAGGTGAGAATTACGGCGTCAAGCGCATTGCGGCCGTCCCAGGGGTTGCCGGAGGCATGGGCATTTTCACCGTGAAAGGTAAAGGAGAAGGTGCGGCAGGCCAGGCTGGGATAATCGACGCAGCTTATATAATCGGGGTGGAACATCATCGCCAGGTCCACCCCCTCAAATACGCCTGCCCTGATTAAGTCAATTTTCCCGCCGCGCCCCTCTTCATTGGGAGTGCCGATCACTGAAACCGTAAAAGGCACCCCGGGATCGGTTCCGGCCAGCGCTACGGCCGCGGCAACGGAGGCGCCGGCGATGAGGTTGTGGCCGCAGGCGTGTCCGATTTCCGGAAGGGCATCGTACTCGGCACAAAAAGCGATGTGTAAGCCGCCTTCGCCCGCTCCGCCGCGGCGGCGGGCGATGAAAGCGGTCTTCTGGCCGGCGATCTCTTTTTCGACGGCAAAGCCCTTTGCGGCAAGATAGTCGCAAAGAATCTGCACGGCGTAGAACTCCTGGTCTCCCAGCTCGGGATGGCTGTGAATTTCGCGGCTTAGGCTCATCAGGGCCTCTTCTTCGGCAGCAATAATGTTGTTTATTTTCTCTAAACCATGGACCATGAGATGTCCTCCTTTTATCATTTATCATGCACGGCGGCGGCCGGCCTGGCTCTACAGGGAGCACCGCTCGTAGCGGTTGGTACAGGGGTTGCCAATCGCTACCGCGGCGGAGAGCTCCCGCAAGTTGAAGATAACCGAGAAGATGGTCCCCTCGGCCGCCGCTCTTTCATCTTCCGGGTGCCGGCAGATGGAAAGGGGGGCATAGAGGTGGTCCCGCAGCGACCCGGCGATAGCCTGGAAGGGCTCGCTGCTCCTTGCAAGGCCTTCGGCGAGCTCTTTCAACCTCTCGAGCCGCTTTAGAGATCCCGGGCCGGCCCCATGCTCAAGCCGAAGCATCTCCGGCGCAAGATAATGATTGGTATGGTAAGTAAGCTTTTCCGCGGGAACATAGCAGTGGGCGCGGGCCGAAGTTTCCAGGTAACCGATGCGGCCGTCTCTTGACGCCAGGAGGTGATTATAGCCGCCGGCGCGATTCTGCGGCGTGGCCATCTCGACGGCCTGCTCAATGCTTTCCGCTTCCAGAACGGCCCTGGAAACCAGGACCCGGGGTATGCCGGGCTTGTTGTCTGTTGACGAGACGCTGTTGACACCCTGGGCTATCCCGGCCTCGTTCATCCCCACGGCGGCAAGAAAAGGAGCCGCCGTGATGGTGATAAAAGAAGGCTTATCCTTCGGCCGGGCCCGGTAAACGATTACCGAGCGGCAGTCGCGGTAGTACCAGTCTTCATTGTGACCGAGTAAAGCAGACCCTTGGGCCGCCATGGCTATGCCGGTGCAGGCGGGCGGCGCCGCCGGATCCAGCGCCTCTTCCAGGGAGTTTAAGAAGAAGAGCTCCGCAAAACTTAAGCCTGCGCCGGCGGCAAGGCCTTCGATCTCTTCAACCAGGTGGGGAAAGGCATCCCGGGCAGCCTGCAGGTAGTCGCCGGGAAGGGTCCAGGGGCCGGTCCAGCCTTCTTCTTTGAGTACGGACTTGTAATAGTTGACGGCATCATGCAGCTGGCGCCGTGCCGCGCGGCCCACGGTATAGCCGATATCATAATGGTTCCCCGAAGCCTGGATTATTTCTAGGGGCATAAGGACACTCCTTTATCTTTTATCTTTAAATCCCCCCCGGCCCCCCTTTAGAAAAGGGGGGGGTCCCTTTTGCAAAGGGGGATGGGTGTTCCCTTTGAGAAAAGGGAGTTACGGCTGCGGGCGGGGGTGGAAGCCCGCCCCTACGTCTACACCAAATGCGCCTCCCGCGGGCGGGAGTAGAAACCAGTATCGGGCGGGGGTGGAACCCCGCCCCTACGCCTACACCAAATACATCTCCAGCGGGACATGCAGGCGGGGCATGCCCCTCCCATACATCCCCAAAAACAGGTACCCCTACACCCAAAACACAGGTGCCAGCGCGGGGTTAATCCTCTGACGGTTCCAGGGTGTATCTTAGGGTCATCTCTTCCCCGGGCTGGAG
>JAAZHP010000047.1 GCA_012510625.1 Bacillota bacterium | reverse complement strand
GCACGGGGGTAAAGTCAACGCCGTCGGCGGCAACGAAGATGTAGTTTACGCCCCCGCGTTCGCCCTGGAAAAGCCGGTCACGCCCCTCGTCATGGATATGGCCGTAGACGCAGTAACTGACGCCGTAGCGCTCCAGCAGCTCGGTAAAACCGCTGGGGCTGCCCTGCCGGTTGAAAGGCGGATAATGCAGCGCGGCAACGATCCGCTCCCGGCCTGCCAGGCGCGCGCTCTCGAGGGATAACTCCAGCCGCCCTATTTCGCGACGGTAGATCTTCTCGTCGTGCTCGCTGTCGAAACCTTCCTCGCCGGGACAGATCCACCCCCTGCTGCCGCAGATGGCCCAGTCCTCAAAAACATAATGATCGTTCTGCAGTGCCGCCATGCCGGGCGGCAGCGCCGCGCGCACCTTGCTTATTGATGACCACCAGTAATCGTGGTTGCCGCGCAGCAGGAGCTTCCGGCCGGGAAGAGAGGCAATCCAGTTCAAATCGGCCGCCGCTTCTGAAAGCTGCATGGCCCAGGATATATCGCCGGCCACGATGACCAGGTCATCCCCACCGACAAGGCGGCGCCAGTTGGCGGCGATTTTCTCAGCATGATTCTCCCAGCAGGGCCCGAAGATATCCATCGGCTTCGCCCGGTCATGTGAGAGATGCAAATCGGCTATTGCCCAGATGGCCATAAATTCACCCCACCATATTATTTACAATTTTAATCATGCCATATATTTTCAGAATGATAAATATAAAATAGGTTTTTTATAAACTTTCAGTTTGCAATTTTTAAATAATATGATACAATATTCACATATATATAAGAAGATGTTACTTTAAAACTGTACCGGGAGGGTTTGGCATGACCAAAACCGCTAAAAAAGCTTCACCGTCCAGGCGGCCGCGCCGTTATCTGCGCAGCCGGATTACGCGCAACCTGATTCTGGATACCGCCAGGAAAGTTTTTATCAGCGAAGGCTACGCCAAGACCACGATCGCCAAGATCAGCGAAATGGCCAATGTGGGCTACGGAACGGTCTACAGTCACTTCAAGGGAAAAGATGATATCCTCAGCAGGGTAGTAGACAATGTTCTCGACGATTTTTACACCCTGCTGGATATTGAATTCGCCCCTTCTTCTGTAAAGGAGGCGGAAAAAATCTTCTACAACCTCATGCTGACCGCCTACAGCCTGGCCGAGCAAAACCGCCCCATTCTGAAAGTTTACCAGCAGGCGCTGCGGCTTTCCGAATCCATGGACGCCCACTGGCAGGGTATCAATGAACATTTTTATAAAGTTGCCAAAAAGTCGATTATCTATGCCCAAAAAAAAGGATTCGCCAAAGATTTTGACCCGCAGATCGGAGCAAAAGGCTATGTGCTTCTTGTCGACCGCTTTTTCTGGGAAGTGGTCGAAGAGCGCGAGCCCGATGTTGAGCACCTCTGTACCGTCTTGACTGACATGGTCTTCCAGGGCTTCTTCAATCATCCCGAGAAAAAACAAGCATAATAGGAACACCGGTGCCGGACTGAATTCAGGCGGCGGGTTTAACCGGAGACGCCGGTCATCCCGCCGTGTGGATCGTCCGCTTCTCAGTGACCAGCCAATCCATGCGCCGGTCCCAGGGGTCCACCGGTACTTTCTCCACCAACTGCAGTTCGAAAGCCAGGGCCACCAGGGGCACCCCCGGGCGCAGCCGGTCAAAAAAGCGATCGTAGTAGCCGCCCCCGTAGCCGAGGCGGTTTCCCTGCAGGTCAAAAGCCACCCCCGGGACAATGAGCAGATCGATCTGCCGGGGATCGACCGGACGCAGCGCCTCCTGCCGCGGCTCGGGAATGCCGTAAACACCGGTGGCAAGATCCTTTTCGTAATCAAGAAGTTCCGAAGGAATCAGTTCGCGCTTCTCGGGAATCGCCTTGGGAACAAGCACCCGGTTGCCGCGAGCGAGATTATCCTCGACCATCTCCCTGGTATCGACCTCGCTGCGAAATGAAAGAAAAAACATGATTGTGCGGGCCTGCCGGTAAAAGGGCAACTTCTCCAGCTGACCGGCCACAGCCTTGCTCAGCCTGGCGATCTCCGCCGCGCCCAGGCTGTCTCTCAGGGCAAAAATCTGCTTGCGCAGGGCGTGTTTAGCCATGGGTTTCTCCTCTGCGACGGTGACCGATTTTTCTGCCGCTAGGCACCGTCTTTTTTGCTTCTTTGCGGTTCAAGCTTCACCAGCTCGTAGCGGCGGCTGCCCAGGCCCATCTCTTCGGCATAGGCAAGCTGCACCCGGTAGTCTGTTTTCGGGTGCAGGGCGCAGAATTTATCGCCGCCAGGCTCCAGGGCTCCCGGCAGCGCCGTGCCGGCAATCCCGGCCTGGGCATTGACCAGGTCAACCGAGGCCTGGTCTGCAGCGACCGGGTCCGTAGTGGCGAGGATGCCGGTGTCGGGAACCACCGGCAGGTCGCTCCAGGGGCTGCAGTCGCAATCGGGAACCACGTCGAGCAGGAAATTGAAAAAGACGGCGGCATCCTTCTTCCCCTGCAGCGCGCCGCAGGCATATTCCACCATCCGCTCGTTCATCTCGTGCACGGCTGTTTCCCACTGCACCTTCACCGCTCCGTGCCGGCAGGAGATGATGCACTCGCCGCAGCCGGTGCATTTTTC
>JAAZHP010000046.1 GCA_012510625.1 Bacillota bacterium | reverse complement strand
CAGATCAAAGTCATCCCCCAGGGGGCCCCTTCCCTCCATCGGTCCCACCACGGTGGCAGCGGAAGTCAAATAAGGTGGAGGATCGAACAGGACACTCTGCCGGCCCGCTTTTTGACTCATCGTTTTTTCTCCGCTCTCTTCGATAGCGCACCGGCTGCTCAAAATATGGCCGAAATCAACCCTACAACAAAGGCCGTAATCACGCCGAATAGAATCACCGTTCCGGCCAGCGAAAACATCCTGGAGCCGATGCCCAGCACCAGCCCCTCTTTTTTGAACTCAAGCGCTGCCGAAGTAACCGAGTTGGCAAATCCGGTCACGGGAACGGCAAGACCGGCTCCGGCAAAGCGGGCCAGGCGATCAAAAAGCCCCAGCCCGGTCAAGAGCGAAGCCAGTAAAATCACTGCGGCCACGGTTGGGTTGGCCGCATCCTCGGGATTCAAGCCCAGGGCGATAAACCCGTTCTGGATGGCCTGCCCGAGAACACAGATAGCGCCGCCGCTGATAAAAGCGGTCAGCGCGTTGCGAACAAGCGGGGGAGCTGGCTTCTCCCTCTCCGCAAGCTCCCGGTATTCCTCATAGCCAATATTAAGCTCTTCGGGAACTGCAGGCATGGCCTCTCCTTTTAATCTAGCGATCCTCCCGGACGCCGAAAGCAACTTTCAGGTTCACTTTATATTCTTTGATCTCCCCGTTATCCAGGCTGGCGGTGCAATTTACCAGCTCAACCCCCGTAATCCCGTCAATTGTTTTGGACGCTTCCTTGACGGCATTCCGCACGGCGTCATCCCAGCTGATACCTGATTCACCGACCAGTTCAATGACCTTGGCAACCGTAGTCAATGAGGCACCCTCCTTCTTTTGTTGATTTATGTGCGAGTGCTGATTTGCTCCAATTTCGCCAGAACGGGTAATGAACGGCGCGGCTGCTCCGGCGGAGTGAAGAAGAGCAGGTAGATCACCATTCCGGAAATAAGAAATAAAAGAGCCGCCCACAAAAATACAGCCGTGGCTTTGCCATCACCCCAGGAAATCATTATTCCCTCCAGAGAATCTAT
This sequence comes from Bacillota bacterium, assembly GCA_012510625.1. Lineage (GTDB taxonomy): Bacteria > Bacillota > Dethiobacteria > DTU022 > DTU022 > JAAZIN01. Next base: position 13,787 of record JAAZHP010000046.1, on the reverse strand, counting down.
TTTCAGTGCGATTTTAGTATGCGGTAAAGAGGATTTTTTATTCCGGCGGGGGTGGCAGATTTCAGACTTCCGGCTGCATGTGAAAGCGCAGCTGCCGGAGAATCCTTTTTTCAAACCGTGAAACCTGGCGCTGTGATAGGGCCAGGCGCCCTGCCGTTTCAGCCTGGGTCAATTCATCAAAAAAACGCAGCACAATCAACTGCCGCTCCAGGGGGGTCAGCTTCATCATGCCTTCGCCGAGAGCAAGCCGCTCCAGCAGCTTCTCTTCCTCGCTCATTCCCTCCCCGTCCGCAAGCGCCTCCTCTTCCAGCGGAGCAAGGGGGAGGGAAGATTCCATCACCAGGGCCACATCTTCAGAAGCAATCCCCATGACATCGGCAATTTCGCCCACCGTGGGCTCGCGATGCAGGGCTTGCATTAACTGCTCGCGGCAACTGTTCAACCGCCGGGACTGCTCCAGCATGGAACGGCTCACTTTAAGCGGAAAGCCGGTGCGGCGCCTGTAAAGGCGCATCTCCCCTTCGATCCAGGATAGGGCGAAAGTAATAAATTTTACTCCCCGGGCCGGATTAAAGCGCTGCGCCGCCTTTAACAGGCCCATCATCCCGGCCTGGAAATAATCATCCCGCTCCCCGGCCCGGCCGGTCATCCTCAGGGCATAGGCTTTGACCAGCGGTTCCATCTGCCTGAAGAGTGTTTCTCCGGCTTCTTCTTCACCCTCCTGGAAGCGCCGCAGCAGCTCCCGGATCTGTTCCTCGGACATGAGGTCTAATTCTCCTTAACTTTGCTCTTGGAGCGGATCTCCTTTACCATGGTCACCACGGTCCCTTTCCCAGGGGCGGAGCGGACGCTAAACTCATCCATAAAATTTTCCATAATGGTAAAACCCATCCCGGAGCGATCCAGTTCCGGTTTGCTGGTATAAAGCGGTTCGCGAGCTTTCTCCAGGTCGTCAATACCAATCCCCCAGTCTTCCACCTCAACGGTAAGGAGATTCCCGTCCAGGTAAGATCTGATGCAGATGAGGCCGACCTTGTCCTCGTAGGCATGAATGATGGCATTGGTTACCGCTTCGGAAACCGCCGTCTTGATATCGCTAATTTCTTCCAGCGTGGGATCAAGGCGCGCCGCAAAAGCGGCCACCACCACGCGGGCAAAGGCTTCATTTTCCGAGAGGCTTTCTATCTCCAGCTTCATGAATGTACGGGATGATCCCATGGTTAAAACCTCCTTTTGGAAGGCAATCCCAGGAGCAGGTGCTGCAAGGCATCGGCTTCGCGATCAAAAAAAGGGATAATCCGGGCCAGGCCCGAGATCTCCGTTATTCGGGAGATGACGGCGGGAGCTTCACAGACAGCCACGCGTCCGCCTGCCGCATCGATCTTTCGATAGCGTCCCAGCAACACTCCCACCCCGGAGCTGTCCATAAAAGTAAGCCCGCCCAGGTTGAAGAGAACGGCACCGGAAGGGCGGCTCGCAATCTCCCGGTCCAGCTTTTCGCGCAACTGTTCGGCATGGTGATGATCCAGCTCTCCGGTTAAACGGACCAGCAATACTGCTTGGCGCTGCTCAATCTCGATCTTCATAACGACACCCCTGTTCAGAAATGATTCCTTAACATTGGAAATTAGTTCTGCACTTCCCGTAAATTTCCTGCCATTCTTGAAAATATTTCGACAAGGAGAAAGGAGCCGGGTAGGGAGGTGAGAGGTGGGATGTTGAAGGTAAGAAGTATTCTGGGACAACGGGGACGTACCTGTTTGTCCCACTTTGATCGCCTTTAAGCGTACCGAAAAAGTAATGCGTCAATCTGTAGGGGCGAGGCATGCTCGCCCGCTGTTAAAGCTGAATGATTCTGTTTTGGAAGTCGCTTTTCTTATTCAGCTTTTTTGTTTCCTTTGGCGGTCGAGTTTGGGCAGCTCATGAGCCGCCCCTACAAACCTGGCGGGGCATGAGATTTCAGCTAGCGTCCGAACCTCAGCCACCGGTAGAGCAGCCGCTTAAACATAGTCATGATGGAGGCCCGCCGGACCTCTTCTTGGACCAGCAAATCCACTACTGCTTTCTCGCCGTCACCATAACGCGCAATAAGTTCTCCCACTTTCTGATGCTGCTGCAGCGGAAGTTCAAAGTCTAGAAGCCGGACCTCTTTCTCGTACTCTTCTGCCGCGCCCTGCGGCAGGAGCAGGCCCAGGTTCTTTGCCGCTATTACGGATACTTCAGGCGGATAGCCCTTGTCTACCGGCAATCTGACAACCTCAGTTCCTTTTTTAATTACCGGCACGCTTTTAAAGTTATTGAAGCCGTAGTCCAGGAGAGCGCGGGCTGTGTCGTAGCGGTCCTTTTCAGTGTCGGAGCCCATGACCACGGCCAGCAGGCGGGTTTTTCCTCTCAACGCCGTTGCGGATATTCCGTTGCCCGCTTCCCGGGTAAAGCCGGTCTTTAGCCCGTCGCAGCCGTAATAATCGACAATCATGCGGTTGGTATTGCTTAAGAATACCTCTCCGGAGCGGATCTGTCCTTGAAGAAAATGCTCATCCATCCAGATGGTAGCCCACTGGTGAATTTGCGGATATTCCAGCAACGCCAGGCTCATGAGCATCACATCATGAGCGCTGCTGTAATGATCGGGATCGTGAAGGCCGTGGGGGTTGCAGAAATGAGTCTGCTCCATCCCCAGGCTGCGCGCCTTCTCATTCATCAACTCCACAAACCCCTCCACGGAGCCGGCTACATACTCCGCCACGGCTACCGCGGCGTCATTGGCCGAGCCCACGGCCATCCCGATAAGGAGGTTCTCCAGTGAAACCACGTCGCCCTCGCTTAAAAATATCTCGGAGCCGCCCATTGATGAAGCCCGGGCGCTGACAAGCACCTGGTCTTCAAGTGATACTGTCCCCGCGGCCAGATGCTCCATCACCAGGAGCAGGCTCATGATCTTGGTCAGGCTGGCCGGATAAAGCTTTTCCCGGCTATTTTTTTCCCAGATGATCTTGCCGCTGTTTGTCTCCATCAGCAGGGCGGCCTTGGCCTTGATCTCAAAATCCGGTTCAGGCGGCGCCGTATTTTCGGCGGCTTCAGCAACAGGAAGGGCAAAAAGAAGAAATAGGATCAGCAACAGGACCGGCTTTTCTAACTTCACGCTCCCATCCCCCTCTTTTTTTACTATTTTCTCCAAAGGAGCCTTAATTCATACCGCAATAAGTTAACTAGGTGCCTGGCACCAAATTAACTTATTCGGGCTGGAGGAAAGAGAGGCCCTGTGCCAGGGGAGAAAGGCGGAGCCAGGCAGCAGCGGATGCGCCCAGGTCGGCAAAAGATGAGCGGGTGCCCACAGCCACACTTTGCCGCAGCGAGGGGCTCCAGGCGATGAGGGGGACATATTCGCGTGTATGATCCGTTCCAGGGTAGGTGGGATCGCAGCCGTGGTCGGCGGTGATGAAAATAAGATCTTCCGGGCGGAGCAAGCCGAGGATCTTTCCCAGATGTCGATCAAAGCGCTCCAGGGCGGCGGCAAAGCCGCGGCTGTCATTGCGGTGGCCGTAGAGGGTATCAAAATCGCCAAAAGTAGCCCAGATAAGGCCTTCGGGTAGCTCTTCCAGCAAAGCGAAGAGGGCTGCGGCGGTAGCCTCATTGTCACCGCCCGGCCGGTGCAAATTAACCCCGCGGTGGTTGAAGATATCGGCTACTTTTCCGATTACGGCCACCGGGTAGCCGGCCGCGGAGGCCCGGTCCAGGAGGGTCTCTCCCGGTGGTGACAGAGAAAAATCTTTCCTGCGGGCAGTCCGCTTAAAAGCGCCGGGGCTGCCGATAAATGGACGGGCAATGACTCTGCCGACGGCGTGCTCACCCTGGAGAATTTCGCGCGCCGCCTTGCACCAGCGGTAAAGCTCCTCGGGAGGAACGATTTCTTCGTGGGCGGCGATCTGAAAGACGCTGTCTGCCGAAGTATAAACTATGGGCCGGCCTGTTTGCAGGTGCTGCTCCCCCAGTTCCTTGATGATCTCCGTCCCCGAAGCGGGGATGTTGCCCAGAACAGGGCGGCCGATGGCCTTTTCAAAGGCGCTGATAATCTCCGGGGGAAAACCCTGCGGATAGACCGGGAAAGGCTTCTTTAAAACCAGGCCGGCCAGCTCCCAGTGGCCGCTGGTAGTATCCTTCCCCGCGGCACGGGAGGCCATCCTCCCGTAATATCCCGCCTCGCTGAGCAGGGGGTGCGAAGTAAATAAAGAAGGGTCAGTTGAGAGTGAGAGAATCTCATCCAGGCCGAGCCGCTGCAGGTTGGGCAGGCGCAGCGGCCCCTCCGCTGATATGACATGGAGCAGAGTGTTGGCCCCGGAATCCCCGTAAGCGGCGGCATCGGGAAGCGCTCCCACTCCGGCCCCGTCGAGAACGGTGATTATGGCCCGCCGCCGCGTCAAGGTATGGTCAAGCTCTCGGGTGGGTTTTGTCATAAACCTCACGGATTTTGCGCCGGGTTATCTGGGTATAGATCTGAGTAGTGGATATATCCGAATGGCCCAGCATCTCCTGGACCGAACGGAGGTCGGCGCCGTTTTCAAGAAGATGAGTGGCAAAAGAATGGCGCAGAGTGTGCGGGGTGATCTCGCCGCTGATATTGGACTGCCGGGCATATTTTTTCAATATTTTCCAGAAGCCCTGCCTGGTCAAACGGCGCCCGTGATGGTTTAAGAAAAGCGCCTTTTCCTCGTTCTGTTTAAGCATTTTCTGGCGGCAGTTACGTAAATAATCTTGAACGTAGCTCACGGCAACAGAGCCGATGGGGACAATCCGCTCCTTCATCCCTTTCCCCCGGCAGCGCAGGTAACCCACCTCGGGGCTGAAGTCGGTCACATTCAAAGAAACAAGTTCGGAAACGCGAATGCCCGAAGCATAAAGCAGTTCAAGCATTGCTTTATCCCTTAGGCCCACATGGCTGTCGTTGCGGGGCTGGCGCAGCAGCTGGTCAATCTCTTTGGTGGTCAAGACGCGAGGCAATTTTTTTTCGATCCGCGGCGCTTTCACCAGCTGGGCCGGATTATCTTCCAGCAGTCCTTCCTGAACCAAAAAGTTAAAAAAAGAACGTATTGAAGCCACATTGCGGGAGATGGTGGCGGGAGTTCGCCCCTCATTCTTCAAGGTAAGGAGGTAATCGGTGATCGCCTGGCGATCAATTTCTTGCGGAGCTGTAATCTTTTTCTTTTCCAGATACTTGAGGAATTTCTGTAAATCTCGCCGGTATGATTCGAGAGTATTCCGGGCCAATCCCTTTTCCACTGACAGGTAATGAGAATAATTCTCGAGCCACGAATGCATCAATTAGCTGCCCCCACAAAAGAAAATTCTTCTAACTATTCCACAACCAAGACGGAAAATCCTTTTTTCCACAGCGCCGGCAAGGCTTATTTTAGCGAATTACCGGAATGAGCAATTTTATAAATACAGGAGAAATATAGGCCTCCACCAGCACCGCTGCCGCCAGCAGCAAACCCACCAGGAGGAACATCATGGAATAAGGCCCCAGATGTTCCTTTATAGAGCATGGGCGTTTCTCCAGGTAACAGCGCAGGCGGAGCCAGGAAAAAGAGAAGCCGGTGACTCCGGCGGCGATCAACGCCGGTACCATAATTAAATTATGCGGCAAGATGGAACCGGCTGCAAAAAGGACGCCGCGCAGCGAGGCCCGCTGCACCAAAAAGCCTACCGTAAAACCAAGAGAAAAACCCCGCAACCCTACCAGTCCGGCAATAACCGGAAAGCCGAATAAAAATATGCCCATGAACCAGGTCAGGAACAGGTATTGAAAATTCAAGATCAGGGCCTGCCGGAAGACAGCTCCCTGATCAATAACCCCCGTTTCGTTAAAGCTCTCGATAAAGTAACCAAAATAGCGGTTCAGCAGGAACTGCTCTTCTGCCCCCAGCCCCCGCAAAACCGCAGCCCCGGCCAGTACGCCCCCGGAAAAGAGGGCGGTAATAAAAATATATGTTCCCATATTTTGCCGAAAGTATTCCTGCAGATCGCGCCGTACCTCGTCCAATTTGCCGCCCCCCGGCTTTGATTCGATTATCTTTATGCGGCGGCAAGAGTATTTATGCAGTCAGCGACGCGGCGAACTGCAGGGCGATGATGGTCTTGGCATCATTGATTTCGCCTTTAAGAAGCGCCTGATGCGCTTCGGCCAGATCGGTCCAGACAGGTTCGAGCACTTCTTCACCGCCGGGCGAAGGCGCTCCTTCAGAAACCACTTCGACCAGGAAGAGATGAATTTTTTCATCGCAAAATCCCGGAGAACTGTAAAACCAGGTCAGCTCTCTCCAGTTTTCTCCCCGGCAGCCGGTCTCCTCAGCCAGTTCTCTCCGGGCGCAGGATAGCGGCTCTTCTCCCGGTTCCAGCTTTCCTGCCGGCACCTCCAGCAAAACTCCGGCGGTGGCATGACGGTACTGCCTTACCAGGAGCACGCGCCCTTTCTGATCCAGCGCCAGGATGGCCACCGCACCGGGGTGCTCCACTATCTCCCGTACAGCCGGCTCTCCGCCGCCGGGAGTTAGGACCTGATCCCGGCGGAGATTGATAATCCTGCCCCGGTAAAGGTAGGTCGACGAGAGCGTCTTCTCCTCCATTTTTTTCTCCTCCTTCATTCTGCTCTGCCAACCGCAAAGCCGCAGCCGCGGCCGAAGCGGCGGCGTCAAAAAAGCAGGGATCATCCCGGTAAGAACGTCCCATGCTCTCCATCGGACCGATCTCCATCTGCTCCATGATCATTTCCAGCGGCGGCGCCTGGAGCAGTTGCAGCCGGTGCCGCGACAGCAGCTTTCTGCCGGTCAGCTGGTTGAGACAAAGCCGCAGCCGCTGCGGATCCATCTGCGGCAATACCAATAGCGCCGGAGAAAGAGACGCCAGGGCCAGCGCGGTAAGGGTGTGGTGGCTTACGCCAAAGTGCCGCCGGCGCCGCTCGGCAAAAGAGATCCGGGGGATATAGAGGGGCGTTCCCCCGAGGGCGTTAACCCGGTTTACATGATCGCCCGTCTCCATGCCGCTGAATCCGAGACGGCTGGCGGTGCCGATGCTGCCGGGGCCCGGAGCGATAACGATGAAATCGGCGCCGATAAGGCTGCGGCAAGCCGCCAGCGCTGAATAGACATTTACCGCTTCGAGATCACCGCCAAAGGCATGACCGCAGGTGACAGTGCCGCTGAGCAATCCTTTTTCCTGCAGCCGGGCAATGGTGCGGCTGAAGGGAAGCGGCAGAGCCGTTTCGTCGGTCATGATATAGGCAATCCTGCAAGCAGGCCGGTAATATTTCAACACCGCCACGGCGGGAGCAATCATGCTGTGCAGTTCCCCGATAAGCACCGGAGTTTTGTCGAGGCCGCCAAAGCGGGCCAGCAGCGCCCGGTTGCCGGAGGCATACTCCTCGCAGCTGAGCACGCGCATTTGCCAGGGAGTATAGCAGAGCTTCATGATATGGCCGCGGCCTTCAAAAGGGGGCAGCGGGTGGCTGAAATTAAATTCCACAAAGTGATAGCCTCCGCTGCCCAGCGCCAGGTGGACCGCGGTTGTGTTCAGCAGGAGCCGGTCTCCCGTCTTCACCGGCCCGGTAAGAAAGTTGTAATTTATCGCCGTTTTTACAATGCCGTCAACGATCACTTTGACTTCGCTGACCCGGCAACCGGGCTTAACTTCGCCGGCCACGCCAATTTGATGACGGATCACCAGATACTGCCACCTTTGTTAAATTCGCCGCTCTTCCGGATAATCCTTGCCCATGCATCAGTTCGGCCGTCCGAGTTCTGTACTCTTAATCTTAAATTAACTTTTCCCGGAAACGGCCCAGGCAATCGAGGCGGCGCAATATTGGATTTCTCTCAATGACCCGGCTCAGGGAGAAATATTCGCAGAAAAGATGAACTCCGGCCCAAAATAGAAGCAGCGCCGCCTGCAAGGTAAGGGGCAGATAGAGCACGGCCCCAATCCCCAGGGCTGCTCCGAGCAGGTTGGCCCCGCAGTCACCGATCATGGCGGATGCTTCCAGGTCCAGGGGGGCCACGGCCAGGCCTACCGCCATCAGGGGAAGCAGCAGCTGCGCCGCTGCAACAGGAGGGCGGGCCAGAAATATGATCAGCACGGCGCCGGAGAAGAATATTTTCAAGGCCCGCCCGGGGCGGCGATCAAAAAGGTTGACACCGTTGGCGCTGAGCAGTATAAGCGGCAGCGCCGCAAGGCGGCGCCAGGTTGGAAAAGGAAGGGCCCCGATGAAGAGAAAGCCTGCCAGAATCGCCGTGATCACTTTCAACATGCCGGCGGTAAGTCTCCCTTGCCTCCAGGCGCCGAAATGTCCCCTGAATCCGCTGGCCGTGTCGCTGATCAGGTCGTCCCAGAGCCCGTAGAAGGCAAAGCCGGTGAGAAGAAAGAGCCGGGCCATAACCGCGGCCGGATCACGGCCGCTCCAGACCTCAACCGCAGCCACGGGCAGGTAGCCGAGCAGCAAAGCCGGCCCGAGCGCCGGAGAAACTGCCCTGCCGCAGTAATTCTCTTTTACCATCCCGCTCCGGCCGTAGAGGTCGATCAACCGGCGGCCAATGGCGAAGGCCCAGGGAGGAGCTGCCAGCAGGGCCAGGGCTTCGGCATAGTCAAATAAAATCAACGGAAATCTCCCCTAACCAGGCGATCCCGGCGCCGCCAGAGCTCGCTTAAAAGCGCGGCACCCTGGCGGCCCCGGTGCAGGAAAGCGGAGAGTTTTCTTCCCCTTTCCCGGTGGGTCATCGATGTGGGCACTTCCAGGATCCGGCATCCCCGCTGCAGCAGGTCCATGGTCAGGGCCACTTCCAAACCGAAACCGAGCGGTGGAAAAGACAACAGCTCCAGCAGTTCGCGGCGGAAGACTCTTTGCCCTGAAAGGGGTTCCTGCGCCCGCCAGCCGGTGGAGCGGCGGATCGACCAGGAGGCCAGCTTCTTCACCAGGCCTAACCCGCCGCGGCGGCGATTCTCGGGAAAGCGGGCCACCGTCATCTCCGCCCTGCCCTCAAGAAGCGGCGGGATCAGCCGTTTCAGCTCCACCGCAGAATCGCCTAAATCGGCGTCGACAAGGGCCAGGAAGGGAGCACGGGCAAAACGGGCCCCGAAAAGAACCGCCGCTCCTTTGCCCCGGTTGCGGAGCAGCCGGAAAACCTCTGCTCCTGCAGCGGCGGCTTCTGCAGCGGTCTCATCGGTCGAACCGTCATCGACCACCAGGACCCGCTTGACCTGCGGCAGCTTTCTCAAAGCGGCTATCGTCCGGCCGATGTATCCGGATTCGTTGTATGCGGGTATGAGCACATCAATATCCATCGCAGTCATCACCTATTTCCGCCGGAAGCAGCCCCTTGCTGCCGCCGCCAAAGCCGTAGTGCCCGCCGGCCCCGCCGGCAAGCATTTTCAGCAAGGCCATCTGCCCCCAAAAAGTATCGATATTGTCCACCAGGTTTGGCTCCGGGCGCATCCCGGGCAGCGGCAAGGTTAAAGCCTCTTCCTGCCATGGGAAAAGCGCGATTACCCTGGTACCTTGTTCATGGAGCTCCCGCCAGAGCTCATAAAAAAAACTGCCGGATGAAAGATCTACCCCTTCCAGGAAAAGAAGGCAGCAATCCGGGGGGTCTTCAAACAGCCCTGCTTCCGCCTCCGGAAGCATCAACCCCAGCGCTTCGAGATCTTCCGCCACAGCCATAATCCCGCCCGGAGAATCCAGCAGGCCGGCCAGTATTTCCGGGGCAATCCGGTCCGGGCCTTCTTCCTTTTTATCGCTGCCTTCGCATAAATCCGGGGCTAAAATGACTGTCACTCCGGCGCCGCTCGGGGAAAGCAGCTCCTTTACCGGCTCCAGCTGGCTATCGCGGCGGCCAAGCAATAAAATCTTTTTCCCGGCCATCGATCCCCGGAAGCTCCGGAGCAGCAGCGGCTTAAGCTTTTCCCAGCGCTTCAGCTCCATGTCCTGCTGCCGGTTCATCTCCTTAAGGTGGTCCAGATTGGCCTCCATCAACTCGATAATGTCGCGCTGGTTGGCCACGAGAAAACTGTCGCCAAAAGAAACGCCGATTAAAATTCCCAGGGCCAGGGCCAGAAATACTGCGCCTATTGAAATTAAGTATTCCCGGTAATCGAAGATAGTACATCGCCTCCAATCCCGCCGGGCATTCTAGAGGAGCAGCTTAAGGCGAAAGATCATGAGACTGAAAAGGTGCCGGATCAGCGGGGAGAAAAAAGCCATCGCCAGCAGAGGGGTCAAACCGGCGCAGATGACCAGGGGAAGCAATACGCCCGCTTTCCGCGGCTGGTAAAGACGGCTAACCCCCTTGGCATCAACAAGCCGGTCGCCTACTTTAAGGCGGACCAGGATGGTGCTGGCCATTCCTTTTCTCCCTTTTTCCAGGAATTCGGTCACCGAAAAATGCGTTCCCACTGCGACGATAAGCGCCGCTTCCAGGTCATGAGCCAGGAGAAGGGCAATATCTTCGCTTGTCCCCGGGGCACTGAAAACATGATAATTCAACCCAAGCCGATCCAGCCTCTCCCGGCCTGGAACGCCTCTGCCGTCGGAATAAGCGTGGACCACCAGTTCACGGGCCTGCCGCAGCGCCTCATCGCTGACACTGTCCATGTCGCCGATAATTATATCGGGAGTCAAACCGAATTCCAAAAGAGCATCCCCGCCCCCATCCACGCCTACCAGGACGGGTTTTTTTTCCCGCAAGTACAATTTCATCGCCCGGAGATCCTCGCGGAAACCTTTTCCCCGGATCACCACCACGGCGTCACGATTTTTAAACACAGTTTTCAAAGGAGGCAAATGGATATTTTCAGTAATTAACCGGCGTTCACGGTAAGCATAATTGAGAGTATTAACCAGGAAATCTTCAACGACCTGCTCCCTCCGCTGCAGCGCATCCCTGAACACCTGCTCATAAATACTTTCAGTAATTAGATCTCCGCGGCCAATTGCAACTCCCCGGCGATATACCGATCCCCCGACAATTCTGACCTCTTCTCCTTCAACAACGGCATCAAAAAATTGCTCGCCCAGGTTTTCCACCAGGTGTACCTTCTTGCGCAGCAAATGCAGCAGCGCCGCCGGAGGAAAAAGACCGCTGCAGAACAAGTCTGTGTTTAAAACCGCTTTCACACCGCAGCGCAGCAGTCCTTCCGCTGCAGTCCAGTCCAGGTCCCGGTGAGCAATTAAGGCGATCTCTCCCGGACGGATCCTCTGGATCAGCTTTTTGGTAGAGCGGTCCTTGCGCAACCGCCCTGCATGGAATGCAGCTTTTTTAGGCCAGTGCAGGCAGGAAAACATCTTTCTAACCACACCCTCTTTTATCTTTCCCCAATTTTTCTTGAACATATTAAACAAATCAAGCCAAACCTTCCGTAAAGACGATGCGCTGTCAAATATAAGCTTGCCTCTTATGTCAACTGCAAAGCATAAATTTCTCTTCCAGCGGACAATTTAAAAGAGCTTCTCTACAACCAAATAATTACCGGAAGGAATTGCATAATCTATGAAACCAGCCAATTTCAAATATGTTATCTATATTATTCTTATTCTTGCCCTTTTCTGGACGGCCCTGGCAGGCTGGCAGCTAAAATCCAACATGGTGGAGAATATAAAAATCTACCCCGGCGGGTTATATTATGTAAACCTTCGCATCCCTTTCCTCTATGTGCGCGGTGACTGCGATGACATCATTCTTTTCAACGGCAACCCTCTTCTAAAGGACTTGAACCGGGTAAATGCGCCCATCAGCCTGGAAGGCAACAGCCTGGGACAGGTAAAACTGGAATTCTCGCTTTTTGGCTGGATTCCGCTGCGCCGGGTCACGGTAAACGTGGTGCCGGAGGTTAAGCTTATCCCCGGCGGACATTCCATCGGGATCAAGCTTCGTTCACAGGGTGTCAACGTGGTCGGCTACTACTACTTTAATGTATCCGGGAAAAATGTATCTCCGGCCCGTGATGCCGGAATTAAAATCGGTGATTCTATCCTGGAGATTAACGGCAAAAAGGTAGACGACGCTCCCAGTGCCGCCCGGATACTGGAAGAGAATGGCGGCAACAGAACGGAACTGTTGATCAGCCGCCGCGGTAAAAAGTTCAGGGTCTCGCTTACCCCGCTTTATTCTGCCTCAGACGGCGCCTACCGGATCGGCCTCTATCTGCGCGATTCCGCTGCCGGGGTGGGCACGCTTACCTTCTACGATCCCCTGACTAAAAAGTACGGCGCTCTCGGTCATGTAATTCTCGATTCCGACACCCAGGAGCCGATCAACTTGAGTGAAGGAACAATTGTCAAAGCCAAAATTATTGAAATCAAAGCCGCCAAACGGGGCCAGCCCGGCGAAAAGACGGGAATCTTTGTCGACGACGGCTTGGGCAATATCATCAAAAATACAACTTACGGCATTTTTGGAGAGATCACCGAGTTTCAACAGACGGCTTCTCCCTATCCGGATCCTCTGCCCATGGCCCTGGCCAGCGAGGTTCAAAAGGGACCTGCCGAGATCCTGACCGTGATTGAAGGTGAAACCATCGGCAGTTACGCTGTGGAAATTGAGAAGATAGCCTACCAGACAAATCCCACGGACAAGGGAATGATCATCCGGGTAGTGGATGAAAGGCTGCTGCACAGCACGGGAGGAATAATCCAGGGGATGAGCGGCAGCCCCATTATCCAGAATGGAAAACTTGTTGGTGCGGTAACTCACGTTTTTATAAATGATCCCACGCGGGGATACGGCATATTCCTGGAATGGATGTATCAGGAGGCTGAAATAATTACCAATAATTAATAATTTTTATATTTGAAAGAAGGATTTTACATCCATATGTCGAATATTTTGAATTAACCAGAGGGTTTAAAAATTTCTAGGAGGGAAAAAGTGTGTTAAAAATTGTAGTAGCCGATGACAACCGCGAGTTCAACGGATTGCTCACTTCATACCTCTCAATGCAGCCCGATTTTGAAATTGTCGGGAGCGCCTATAATGGAAAGGAAGTATTGGAACTGTTTCAAGACAACCAGATCGATGTCCTCATTCTCGACATCATCATGCCTCACCTCGACGGGATCGGCGTGCTGGAGGCGCTCGCGGAGATGGACCTGGAACATAAACCGCATATAATTATGCTTACAGCATTCGGCCACGAAAATGTCACCAGGAGGGCGGTAGAACTCGGCGCGGCCTACTATATCTTAAAACCTTTTGATATGGAGATCCTGCCTGATAGAATCCGCCAGCTTAACGGCAGCGCCGTTGTCCGGGAAACGGACAAGCATGTGGTAGCCGCCAAAAAAGGGCTGCCCAGAATATCGCTGGAGGAAGAAGTCACCGAAATTATGCACCAGATCGGAATCCCCGCCCATATCAAGGGCTATCTCTACCTGCGTGACGCTATCATCATGGTCGTGGAGGATATTGACCTGCTTGGTTCCATCACCAAGATTCTCTATCCGGAGATTGCGGAACGTTTTTCCACCACCCCGAGCCGGGTTGAAAGGGCGATCCGCCACGCTATTGAAGTGGCCTGGGCCCGCAATAATATTGATGTTATCAAAAAGTTTTTTGGCTACACCATCAAGACTGAAAAAGGCAAACCGACCAACTCCGAGTTCATAGCCATGATGGCCGACCGCTTGCGCCTGAACAACAAAACGTACCTGGCAGTTGAGAAGTGAGAGGTTAGATGTGAAATAAAATGGCGCAGGCATAATCTATGTATTCACCTGTAGGGGCGGGCTTCCATGCCCGCCCTTTATT
>JAAZHP010000045.1 GCA_012510625.1 Bacillota bacterium | reverse complement strand
GGCGGCTTCGGCAGCGCCGTGCTCGAGCTTTTATCAAAACGGGGCCTGGTGCTGCCGGTGCGCCGACTGGGTATAGACGACCGCTTCGTCGAACAGGGCCCGCGCTCGCTGGTTCTCTCTCTTTACGGCCTCGATGCAGAGGGGATCTTCCGGGAGGCGCTCTCTCTTGCCGGCGCCGGGGCTCCGGGGGGTGCGCGCTGAAATTGGAAAAGAGACCGGGCCGCGAGCGGCTGGACTTATTGCTGCTGGAGAACTTTCCCGAATTTAGCCGCAGCCGGGCCCGCGCGGAAATTATGGCCGGCCGGGTGCTGGTAGAGGGAAGAGTATGCACCAAGCCGGGCATGTTCTACCCGCGTGATGCCCGAATTACGCTTATGGAGACCCGGCAGGACTACGTCAGCCGGGGCGGGTTAAAGCTTGCCGGAGCCCTGGATGACCTTGAACTGACCGTTGAAGGCCTCACCGTTCTCGATGCAGGAGCTTCCACGGGGGGCTTTACCGACTGCCTGCTGCAGCGCGGCGCCGGCCGGGTAATTGCTCTCGACGTCGGCTATGGCCAGCTCGACTGGAAACTGCGGCATCATCCGCAGGTGACCGTTATGGAACGCTTCAACATTCGCCATCTCAAGCCGCAGGATCTTCCCGCGATCCCGGATCTGGCGGTTGTTGATCTCTCTTTTATCTCGCTAAAGCTGGTGCTGCCGGTTTTAAAGGAAAGCGGAATTCCCCTGGTCCTGGCCCTGGTCAAACCTCAGTTCGAAGTGGGGCGCGCCGAGGCCGGCAAAGGCAAGGGCGTCATTCGAGATCCCCGTCTGCACCAGCGCGTGCTGCGGGAGCTGATTGAATTTGCCTGTGATCGGGGCTACTGCGCCTCCGCTCTCACTTTCTCCCGGCTGCCGGGCCCCAGGGGCAACCTGGAGTATTTTATCTACTGGGAAAAGAGTGACGGCGGCTGCTCCTGCCTAAATGGGGTTGAAAAAGAGATCCCGGAGGTGGTCAGCCGGGCCCACCGCGAGCTGGTAAAATAATCCGCAGCTTAAAGGAGTTGAAAATAAACCCGGCGAATAGTGTAATATTGTTGAATGCCTGGTGGTGATCTCATGCGCCCGCAGGACTATCTCTGGCTGCTGCTTCTGTCCGGGTCTTATCTACTGTTTTTCCTCTTGAACCGAAAACGCAGGAAACGCGCTAAACCTTCTCGCCCGGCTGACAGGCCGCTGACCCGCCGGGAACAGAAAATCTGGCATAAGCTGCAGGCCGCAGGCTACCGGCTGGATGAGATCCATCCGTCCATCCCGGTGACTATGACCGTGGACGGGAAGAAAAAGAGCTTTAATTATGAAGGTAATTTTGTCGTCTCCAAGGGCGGAGAAAGTTTTTTGGTCAAGCTGATCAAGGGAGACAATCCGCTGACCTGGACAATGTTGAGACGGGAGCTGCTTCTCGACTGCCTTTTTTTTCAAACAGACGGGGTCTTCTGCTATTATGAAGAGAGAGGGCAGCTGGAAGAGGTGCGTTTTGCTTATCGAAGTGAGCAGGGAGGCAAACAGCGGCTGCTTTTGAAAGCGGCGCTGTTCCTGCTCATCATCATGGGAATTATCTTTTTGGGATATCTGTTGAGAGATGGTTTGTTTTAAAAGGAGGCGCCATGCGCGGCATTGGACTGATTCCAAACTGGCAAAAAGAAAATTCAGCGCTGGTGGTTGAACGAATCTGCGAATTTTTCAAACAGCGCAATATCCTGGTGTTGAAGGCCGATTCGCGGCAGACTGATTATCAGGCCGGGGGCTCCCTGGCAAAGCGCCTTGAGAGCTGGCGCGGCCGGGTGGAGATATTGATCGTCGTTGGAGGCGACGGGACCATCCTCAGGGCGGCCCGTGACCTGGCGCACTGGGACGTGCCCATACTGGGGATAAATGTGGGGCACAAGGGTTTTCTGGCCGAGATCGAAGTTGAGCAGATGGACCGCTACCTGCAGTATATAGTCACGGGGCAGTATCAATTCCGCGAGCGGATGATGCTCGATGCTACGGTGCAGCGAGAGGACCGGGTGCTGGGGCGTTTTATTGCCCTGAACGATATTGTCATTTCGCGGGGTCCCTTTTCCAGGATTCTCACGCTGAACACCTTCATCAACGGGGATTTTCTGGAGAGCTATTCCGGCGACGGGGTCATCGTGGCTACGCCGACCGGCTCAACGGGCTACTCCCTGTCCGCCGGCGGTCCCATCGTCAACCCTTCCCTGGAGCTCATCGTGATCACCCCCATTTGCCCGCACAGCCTTAATAACCGCGCAGTTATCGTTACCGTAAAGGAGCAGATCCTGATGCGAGTCGATTCTCGCCAGGCCCAGGTGGTGATGACTGCAGACGGACAGGTCGGCTTCGCCCTGGAAGACGGTGATGAAGTTGTGGTCAGGAAATCGGAGCAGAAGGTAAAGCTGGTTCACTTTGGAGACAACTCTTTTTATCGGCTGCTGCGCCAGAAGTTAAAAGGTTGAGCGGCAGGGGGGAGACATAAGGAGGAGACAGCGGTGCTTGTGGAGATGCGGGTCTCGCAATTCGCCCTTATCGAAGACCTGACCCTGAAGTTTGGCCCGGGACTGAATGTTCTCAGCGGGGAAACCGGCGCGGGAAAATCAATTGTCATCGGAGCCATCAACCTGCTGTTGGGTGAGCGCGCGGTTACGGAGCAGATCCGCCAGGGCGAAGATAGCGCCTTTGTGGAGGGAATTTTTGCCTGCCCTGATTCCTGTGCGGCGGAAATCAGCGCTCTTCTTGAAGAGGCCGGTATAGCTGCAGGCGAAGAGCTCATCGTGGCCCGGGAAATGTCGCGCAGCGGCCGCAGCGTGGGAAGAGTGAACGGGAGGGCGGTGCCCATATCTTTTCTCAAAGAGATAGGGCAGCTGCTTGTCGATCTGCACGGACAGCACCAGCACCAGTCGCTGCTGCGGCCTGATTACCACCGGGAGCTGCTTGATTCCTTCGGCGGCGAAAAGTGTGCCGCCTCCCGCCACCGGGTAGAGAGCCTTTACCGGCGGCGGCAGGAGTTGATGGCTCAGCTCTCCGCCCTGGGACATGACAGCGCCGAGCGGGAGCGGCGCATGGATATACTCTCTTTTCAGATCAAAGAGATTGAAGCGGCAAAGCTCGAGCCCGATGAGGAAGAGAGGCTGCTGAAAGAAGAGAGGATCCTGGCGCACGCAGAGAAGTTGGGCCAGCTGCTTGCGAGCGCCTATAACGGGATTTTCGGGGGCGACGAGCGCGGCGGCGTTCCGGCAGTAATTGATCTCCTGGCTGCTGCCCGGGGAGAGTTGCAGGAAGCGGCGCAGATTGATGAAAAGCTGGCTCCCCTGGTGGAGATGCTTGAGAGCGCGGCAACGCAGGTCGAAGAGGTCTCATTCGAGCTGCGCGATTACCGGGCCGCTTTTGAATACAACCCCGCCGAGCTGGCCGCCGTGCAGAGCCGCCTGGAGCAGCTGCAGGCTTTGAAAAGAAAGTACGGTCAAACGATAGCGGAGGTAATTGACTTCGGGCGGAGGGCGGCGGAAGAGCTGGCCCGGCTGCAGAACAGTGAGACACTGGCCCGTGAGCTGGAAGAGGAAATTGCTGCCGCCGGAGAGCAGCTTGAAGAGGCTTCCCGGCAGCTTAGCGCGCTGCGCCGCGAAGCGGCGGAGCGCCTGGAGCCTCTCCTGGGCAGCGCTCTCCGGGAGCTGGCCATGCCCAACGCGCGCTTTTCCGTTGTCATTTCCCCGCTGGAACACTTTACGCTCATGGGGAAGGACCGGGTGGAATTTCTTTTTTCGGCAAATCCCGGCGAAGAGGTGAAACCACTGGCGAAGATTATTTCGGGAGGCGAGATGTCGCGGGTGATGCTCGCTCTCAAGGCCATCTTTGCCGGGCAAGATCGCATCCCTGTGCTCATTTTTGACGAAGTCGACGCCGGAATTGGCGGCGCTGCAGTCCAGTCCGTGGCCGAGAAGCTGGCTGCGCTGGCGGCCTATCATCAGGTTATCTGTGTCACGCACAGTCCCCAGATAGCGGTTATGGCCGACAATCACCTGCGGCTCTACAAGGAAATTGACGGGGATCGCACCTTGACCAGGGCGGAGCAGTTGAATCCGGAAAAGAGGCGGGCCGAGATTGCCCGCATGCTCGATGGAGCGGAAATCGACCGGGCCGGCCTGGAGCATGTTGACAGCCTGCTCGAGCGGGCGGAGCGTTTAAAAAAGAAGCGCGGCCTTTTCCCGGGGGGAAAGTAAATGCGCCTTGCCGATATGATGACCCGGGATTTTGCCACCCTGCAGCCCGGCGATACTTTGAAACAAGCGATCCGGCTGCTGCGCAGCAGCCGGCGCGATGCCCTGCCGGTATTAAAGGAAGATGGAAGCCTGGCCGGCATTTTTACCAAGACCAACCTTTACGACGCCCTCCTGAAAACGAGCGACCTTGGCGAGCCCGTCTACAGGTTTTACAACCGAAATGTGGTCAAGATCCCGGTAGACCTGACATACAGCGAAGTGATCGATGCCGTGCACCGCATGCCCGTGGGAACAGGCGTGGTCGTGGAAAAGGACGGTTCCGTAGCCGGGCTTTTCACCAAGGTGGAGTTAATCACCTCCCTCTTTAAAGAGGAGCGCAGGCTCAATGCCCGCCTCAGGGCAATGTACCAGGCGATGCATAATGGCCTGATCTCTGTAGATCAATCCGGCCGCATCAACCTCATCAACCGCGCCGCTGCACAGCTTTTTGGGCTGGACGGGGAGGCCGCCGCCGGCCGCCACCTGGACGATCTCTTGCCGGGACTGAATATGGATTCCCTGCTGAAAGAGGGAACTGTTGAAATTGGCGTAAAATATTCTTACAGAGGGGCCATCACGGTGGTCAACAAAACCCCGCTTCTCGACAGCGGCCGGGTCACCGGCGGCATTGCCATCTTCCAGGATGTCACCGAGCTCGAGCAGGTTGCCGAAGAGCTCGGCAGCGTGAAAAGTCTCAACCGGACCCTGCAGACCGTCCTCGATATCGGTTACGACGCCATCGTGGTAATCGATGAGCGGGGGGAGGTGATCCTTACCAACCGCTCGTTTCTTGACTTTGTGCGCCTGGAGCAGAAAGATGTCCTCTACCGCCCGGTGGATGAAATCCTCGAGAACAGCAGGCTCCGTGTAATTGTCAAAACGGGTATTCCGGAATTGAATGATATTCAGTTCATCGAGGGGAAACCTTACGTCGTTTCCCGCCTGCCCATCGTTCGCGATGGGCAGGTCATCGGTGCAGTGGGGAAAATAAGCTTTCGCCGCGTCGATGAGCTGCGGGAGCTGGCCCGCAGGCTGGAGGCGATGGACCACCGCCTGGCCCATTTCCAGGCGGAGCTGAAAAAGGAGCGCCAGCGGGAAAAACCTTACTGTTTTGATGATATCATTACCCTTAACCCGGTCATGGAGCGGCTCAAGAGAGAGGCTCGCCTGGCGGCCCAGAGCCTTTCCACGGTCCTGATATACGGGGAAAGCGGGGTCGGAAAGGAACTTTTTGCCCAGTCCATCCATTACGACGGGCCGCGCCGCGATCAGCCCTTTGTGAAGATCAACTGCGCCGCCATCCCGGAGAACCTCCTGGAGTCGGAGCTCTTCGGCTATGCTCCCGGCGCCTTTACGGGAGCGCAGAGGTCGGGCAAGCCCGGACGGATCGAGCTGGCTGACGGAGGCACTCTCTTTCTTGACGAGATTGGAGACCTGCCCCTTGCTTTGCAGGCAAAGCTGCTGCGTTTCCTTCAGGATCGCAGCTTCGAGCGGATTGGCGGCACCGAAACCAGGCGCGTGGACGTGCGGGTTATCGCGGCGACCAACCAGGACCTGGAGCAGAAGGTCTTGGAAGGCGGCTTCCGCAAGGATCTCTACTTCAGGTTGAACGTGATCTCTCTGCCGGTGCCGCCTTTGCGGAAGCGCCCCGAAGATATTTTACCCCTGGTCCATGCTTTTTTAAGAAAATATAATGCCGTTTTCGGGCTGGAAGTAGAGGAAATCTCGGAAGAGGCGCTAAATATTTTGCAGGCTTACTCCTGGCCCGGGAATGTGCGAGAGCTGGAAAACGCCGTGGAGCGGGCGATGAATTTTACAGGCGGCAGGGTTATCGAGGCTGAGGATCTGCCGCCTCACCTGAAGCAGAGAAGGGGCTATGAGATGGCGGGCAAATCAAGGGATGAAGAAGATTCAGCCATGCCGGGGCTTTCCTTGAAGGATTACCGCTCGCAGCAGGAGGCACTGGAGCGGGAAACGATCCTCCGGGCGCTGCAGATAGCCGGCGGCAACAAAAGCAGGGCCGCCAGCCTGCTTCGCATGAGCCGCTCCTGGTTCTACGAGAAACTAAACCGGCACGGCCTGAAATAGAAGTCAGAGGTCAGAAGTCGGATGTCAGAAAAAGTGGGACACCAGGGACGTACCTTTTTGTCCCACTTTTTATCTGGGACGCTGGGGACGTACCTGTTTGACCCACTTTGATTGAATAGCGGCAGGTCATCGGTAGGTGACACACCCCGCTGGATGAACTTACCCATACAAGTATGTAATCCTGGGCGAAGCGAAGGATCTCCAAACCAGGCTGCTGACAGACAAAAAGGTCTTGCTTTTTGGGGACAGCCGGCTGCAAGTCCATGTAGATAAATTTCTGACTTCTGACCTCCAACCTCTGACCTCAAATAAAGGGCGGGCATGGAAGCCCGCCCCTACAGGTGAATACATAGATTATGCCTGCGCCATTTTATTTCACATCTAACCTCTCACTTCTCAACTGCCAGGTACGTTTTGTTGTTCAGGCGCAAGCG
>JAAZHP010000044.1 GCA_012510625.1 Bacillota bacterium | reverse complement strand
GTGGCTGCGGGAGCGCTGGGTCCTTTTTACCGTTTTGAACGTCCCATTGTGGAGGCGGCGATCGAAGCCGGGGTCAATTATGTGAGCATCTGCGACGACCATGACGCCGCCGAGGCGGTGCTTGAACTCGATCAGGCGGCAAAGGAGAAAAAGCTAAAGATCTTGACCGGGCTGGGATGGACGCCTGGAGTGACGAACATATTTGCCCGGAAAGGCTACGACGAGCTGGATGATGTGGAAAAGATCAACGTATACTGGGCCGGCAGCGCCGGGGATTCTGAAGGGCTGGCTGTCATATTGCACACCATTCATATATTTACCGGCAATGTAGTCTCATTCCAGAACAGGGAATTTCTAGAGGTTAAGGCCGGATCGGGCAAGGAGCTTGTAGCTTTTCCAGCTCCCATTGGCAAAGTCTCCACCTACCACCTCGGCCATCCCGAGCCGGTAACCCTGCCGCGCTACCTGAAGGGAGTCCAAGAAGTGACCCTGAAAGGGGGCCTGGTTGAAAACTACCTGAACGGGCTCGCCAAGATGATGGTTGCAATGGGCTTCACCTCCACTCCAGCCCGAAAACAGAGGTTGGGGCGAATGATGAAAAAATTGATGCCGCTATTTCCCTCAGACAAAGAGCGGAGCCTGTCGGGGGCAAGGGTTGATATCACCGGGACTCTGGAAGGTAAAAGGGTGAAGATTACTTATGCCTCCGCAGACCACATGAAGAGACTGACCGGGATCCCCCTGAGCATCGGCGCCTGGATGATGGCCCAGGGGAAAATCAAGCGCCTGGGTGTTTACGGACCAGAGGCTGAAGAAGCGGTAAACCCCGATGAATTCTTGCAGGAACTGGCGCGGCGCGATGTCAAGGTAGAGCGTACAGAAACAGCGCTTTAATCTGCCCTAAAAAATGCTTTCCAGGGGCTGTCCCAAATCCAGCGGGACAGCCCCTTTAATTTCCTCCACACTGTTAAGAACCCATAAGGCGAAGCTTTCCCCACTATGTTCTTCCGCTAATGTCAGAGAGAGCTTCTATTCTCCCCCCTTTGAAAAAGGGGGGCCGGGAGGGGATTTTATTTTTTTGGTGCTGATTTTAATCTTAATGAGAGATCAGTGGTGGAATAAGCGCCGGTAGAAAGGATGCCGGCCGGGGGTTGTCTTTGATTTGTGGCGAAAGCCCCCTCTTCGCGGGCAGATCACTGCCGGGCGGAGTCGCGACTGCGGCGGCGGCCGAAGTTGGCCCGGGCGGGCTCCGTTTTTATAATCAGATCACCGCCTTTCAGTAGCAGGGGCGAAGTACCGGAAAGGAGGTGATCCCATGGCCGTTACAGCAATCCCGCTCGGCTCCCGGCTGCAGCTGCGTTTGCGGACCGGTTTAACACAGGATGGCAAACCTATTCTGCGAACCCGCAGTTATGCCAACCTGAAGTCGGCCGCTTCTGACGAAGATCTCTACCAGACCGGCCTGGAGCTGGCGAGCATGCAGGTGCATGCTCTGGAAATAATCAGGCGGGTTGATGAAGTGGAGCTGGAAGAGGTCTAGGGTCTTGAAACCGCAAATCAGCAAAAGAAAGGGGTGATCAAATGCCCAGGACGCTGCAGATGATTTTTTTCAACGAAGAAGGGCGTAACGTTACCATCTCAGTTCCCGATGCCCGCGAAGACATCCAGGCCGCGGAAGTGGAAGCAGTGATGGAAAATATTTTACAGCGCAATATTTTCCTCACAACAGGCGGCGAAATCAGCGGGCTGAACAAGGCCCAAGTGGTCTCGCGGGACGTTGAAACCCTGGTTGAATTCTAGTAAGGCTTGGTTCCAGTTGTAGGGGCGGGGCATGCCCCGCCCGTTGGCAATAAACGTGAGAGTTGGCTGTAATAATCGGTACGGCTTCGGGCGGCCACAAGGGCCGCCCCTACAAAATATTCACACTCTTCTTTAAATCCTGGCATGGAAACCCCTGCGAATATCTCCCACCTCCACTTCACAAATTTGGCACCTTATACTGCGATCCAACGTAACCTGTTATTAGCAGAAGCCTTTTGGAGGCGAATTGATGAAAGATAACATAAAAATCAGCAAAAGGTGCCGCCGAAACCTGCATAAAAAGCCCAACGTTGTGGGAGTGGGAGTCGGTTACCGTGAGAAAGGCGGCCGGAAAACCGGTGAAAAGGCGATCCTTGTATTTGTGACCAAAAAAGTGGCCCCGCATAAGCTCAACGGGGGGGAAATGGTTCCCCGC
>JAAZHP010000280.1 GCA_012510625.1 Bacillota bacterium | reverse complement strand
GTGAAGGCAACACAGATCCCGGCGAGGCGGAAACGCCTGGCGAACCCTCCGTGGAAGAACCAAATGGTGAGAACAGCAACGGTACGGAAGAAGACCGCAAGGTAAAGATTACCCTTTATTTCGGCGATCAGAAGGCGATCGAAAGCGGCACCCCCTGTGAAACCGGCTATGTCAGGCCGGTGGTGCGCGAGTTTCCCCATACCACGGGGGTACTGCGCCTGGCCTTGCAGGAGCTGATCCGGGGGCCTCTGCCCGGGGAGGGCGACCTGGTAAGAACCCTGCCGGCAGCAGTGCAGGTACTCAACTTAAAGATTGAAAATGAGATTGCCTACATCGATTTTTCCGAGGAACTGGTCACCGCCCCGGACAGCCCGGGCGGCACCCTGGGAAGCTCTCTCCTGGTGCAATCACTTGTTTATACCGCCACCCAGTTTTCCAAAGTTAAATCGGTCCTGGTAACGGTAAACGGCCAGACATATTCCGACGGTCATTTTATCTGGGAAGAACCGATCGGACGGGAGTCCTTTTCTTCTTCCGGCTGATAACACCTCCGGTTCCCGGGGGGAGCCGAACCATTTTTCATTAAGCGGACGAAGAGGGGGTCCTTACGGCATGCCTCTTCGTTTGTTTTATCGAGTTTAATAATAACAATAAAAAATAACCTCTTTTTAGCTCCCTGGGTTAGAGGTAAGTAATCACTTTGACGAGAATAATATCCATCAGTTAAACCGCCAGTGATGTGTATTAGCTTGCTCAATTTTAGCGCCTCGAGGAGTGGATATCACATGGAACTCAGTGAAAATGCCAGGATTACTTATGAGAAGAGATACTTGAAAAAGGACGACGCGGGAAATCCCCTGGAAACGCCTGCAGATTTGCTCCGAAGGGTAGCTTCAAGCATAGCTTCGGTAGAGCGGGAATATGGCAGAGATGAATCTGAGATCAATAAGATTGAAGAAGAATTTTTCCAGGTGATGGCCGGCGCCTACTTCATGCCCAATTCACCCACGCTGATGAATGCCGGACGCGATCTGCAGCAGCTCAGCGCCTGCTTTGTGCTGCCGCTGGAAGACAGCATGGAGGGCATCTTCGACACGCTGAAAAGCATGGCCCTGGTGCAGAAGACGGGGGGCGGCACCGGCTTTGCGTTTGACCGGCTGCGGCCGCGCGGCGACCGGGTGCGCACTACCAGCGGAGTGGCCAGCGGGCCGGTCTCTTTTTTAAAAATCTTTGATGCGGCTACGGAAGCGGTCAAGCAGGGGGGCACCCGCCGGGGCGCGAACATGGGTTCGCTGATCTACAATCATCCTGATATCATGGAATTTATCTGCTGCAAGGAAAGAGAGGACGAGATTAACAACTTCAACATTTCGGTGGCCGTTTCGGATGAGTTCATGCGCAAAGCGACGGGGGAGGACCCCGATCCCCAATATATCCTCATCAATCCCCGGACCGGCAAAGCTCATCCCGACCCGGAGACGGGAGAGGACATGCGGCTAAACGCGAGAGAAGTTTTTGACTTGATTGTGGAGAAGGCCTGGGCCAAGGGCGATCCCGGCCTTATCTTCATCGACCAGATGAACCGTTTCAATCCCACCCCTCAAATTGGAAAATACGAAACCACCAACCCCTGCGGCGAGCAGCCGCTGCTGCCTTACGAGGCCTGCTGCCTGGGCTCTCTCAATCTTGGTAAATTTGTAAATGCCGGGGGAGAGGTGGACTGGGAGGAGCTGCGCCGGGTGATCCGGACCGCCGTTCACTTTCTGGACAATGTTATCGACAGCAGCCATTATGTTATTGAAGAGATCGCCAGGATGCATAAAGAGGGCAACCGGAAAATCGGCCTGGGGGTAATGGGCTGGCACGATATGCTGGTGCGCCTGGGCATTCCTTACGACAGCGAAGCGGCCCTGGAGATGGGGGAAAAGGTGATGCGCTTCATCAGCGAAGAGGCGAAGAAGCGCTCCGCGGAGCTGGCCGCTGAGCGAGGGGCTTTCCCCAACTTCGCCGGCAGCATTTACGACACCGGCAATCCTGAAGACCGCGTCCGCAATGCTACCCGCACTACCATTGCTCCTACCGGGACCATATCGATTTTGGCCGGCGCCAGCAGCGGGATTGAACCCTATTTTAGCATTGCTTTTCTGCGCAAAGATGTGCTGGGCGGGGTGGACCTGCCCGAGGTTAATCCCATCTTCCTGGAGCTGGCCGAGCGGGACGGTTTTTACTCTGAAGAGCTCATGGAGAAGATTGCCTGCTCCGGCTATATCCCGGCTGATGAGGCGGCGGTGCCCCCCGAGATAAAGAGGCTTTTTAAAACGGCCCTGGAGATCGATCCCGGGTGGCATATCCGGCACCAGGCTGTGTTCCAAAAATATACGGACAACGCCGTCAGCAAGACCATAAACCTGAGGCGGGAAGCTACTCCGGAAGAGGTCAAACAAGCATACATTCTTGCCTGGAAGATGGGCTGCAAGGGCATTACCGTCTACCGGGACGGCTCCCGGGAAAAGCAGGTCTTGAATGTGGGCACTCTTGGGGAAAAAGAGAATCTTAAACCGAGCGAGCGTCCGCCAACCCTGACCGGCCATACTACCTGCATTAAGACCTCGCTGGGCAACCTTTTTGTAACGGTTAATACCGTTGAGGGCAAGCCCTTTGAGCTCTTTGCCCAGATCGGCAAGGCCGGGAGCGACGTGGTCGCATTCACCGAGGCCATTGCCAGGTTAATTTCTCTGGCCCTGCGCTGCGGGGTTAGCGTGGAAGAGATAGTGGCCCAGCTTGAAGGGATTGGCGGCTACCGCGCGGTAGGCTTCGGCCCCAACCGGATCATGAGCGTTCCCGATGCCATCGGCCGGGCCCTGGCCCGGCTGGCCCGGGTTAAACCCGGGGTAAACGACAACCAATGCAATTCCCGCGAAATTTGCCCTGATTGCGGCAGCGGGGCGCTGATC
>JAAZHP010000043.1 GCA_012510625.1 Bacillota bacterium | reverse complement strand
GCCGAATTTTTTTTAGAGCAATTTGGGCATCTTCTAAGAAAACCGATTCTCGGCCTCGATCCGGAAGTAAAAGCTATTTTAATGAGCTATCATTGGCCGGGCAACGTCCGCGAGCTGGAGAATGTGATCGAGTATGCCGTCAATTTTGAGCGATCTTCGCTGATTTCTGTGAAGAGCCTCCCCCAGTGGATTATCCAGCGGTGCAGCGGCGGAAATAATGAAGTCTCTTTAAAGCACCGGTCCGCCGAGCTTGAATCGGAAATCATTCGCAAGATGATTGAAGAGATGGGCGATTCCGTTAAAACTAAAAAAGCAATAGCCGAGCAGCTGGGGATCAGCCTGACCACGCTCTACCGGAAACTAAAATATATGAATTAGTTTATTTTCCCTCCCGTAAAAAGGGAGACCGGCGAGATTTGAGGTGAACAGCAAACCCTCCATTGTCAGCCCACTTTTCCGATAATGCTGTAGACCCCGGTTAAGGGATCGCGAAGGTAATCCTTTTCCAGTCGAAAGTTGCAAATCTCGCCGGTGCTGCGCAGATGAAGCCGCGGGCCGGTGCAGTAACGGGACACATCGCCGATGAGAATTTCGCGATTTCCGGCAGGGGCGATGGGCAGGTCCCGGCTGATCATATCCTTGACCAGTTCTTCAGCGAGAGCCAGCTCGGCCGCCGGCCGCATATTGTAGTAAAGGATAAAACCGCTGCAGATATCGCCGTGACCATCAGGAGGCGGCACTCCCATCCTTTCCAGCACCAGCAGGGTAATATCTTCGGCAGAGTGCGCCATTTTCCGGTAGTAAAGCGATTTGAAAACTGCCGACTTGATCTCATCGGGATAGGGGCCGAAAAGACCCGGGCGGGCGATGATTACCTCCTGGCCGATCCCCACAAGAACATGGGCATTAATCTGCAGGGCCGGGTAGAGCAGGTCAAAATGTTCCACTACCACCCGGCAGCCTTCGCGCAGCGCCTTGTGCACCGCTTCGGCCAGGAGATTGGGCCGGGCAAAAGCCATTTCAAAGTGCGCGTCCAGATGATAGGTATGGTAGTCAAAGGAGCTGTTCTCAAAATGATCCAGCAGGGGCAGCGGGCGCACATTGATCCCCTCGTCGTCGTTGGTCAGCTCCAGCCCCGGGAACATCCCCTGGATCAGCGCCGACTTGCCGGCCCCGGCATCGCCGATAACCCCGATGAGGCTGTCATCAGCGGAAAGATAGCGCTGCGCCAGGTGCGCGCCCAGTTCGTAAATCCTTTTACGGCCCCGCGGCGCAAAATATACCGCCTTAATCAGGTATTCATGAAGCGGCTGCATCGGCGTCACTCCAGGGAAGCAACAGTTCAAGCAGGGGAGCATGCTGCTGGGCCCCATAAATATCTTTCTCTCCCAGGTTTCCTGATGGAAGCTGCCGCTTCATGGTAGCCTTGAAGGCCGCAGTGGGATCAAAGTAAGTCACGGAAATAACATCCTCTTCCGGGATGCGGTAAAGACGGGCTACAAGCGCGGCGTTTAAGAGCTGCCGCTCCTTCACCCGCTCGTAAACATCCCTCTCTTTAAAGATGATATCGATGGTCAGTTCAAAGGGACCGGCGTTTTTCGAACGGATTACCAGCGCCAGGTCGACCAGCGGTTTCATTAGCGAACCTCCTCGTATATGATGGAGAACAGCTCTTCCGGGCAGTCAACGGTCATCAAATGATAGACCGAAAATACATAGGCTCCCCCCACCTTGAAGTCGGAAGGAGAATAGGGAAAAGCGAGATTGCCGGCGGTGGAAATCCGTCCGGGGAAGCCGTAATGCAGCATTGTCGAACGGGCAAAACCCAGGATCGCCTCGGCCAGATCAGGCGTCTCCGCCACCGCTTCGATGACGATGCCCACTTCGTGTCCAGGGCGCGGCTGCGGTTCCTGCTTCCCCATGACCCCGTCGCGCCCGTAAACATGAAAGATCAGCTTAAAGCGGCCGGCCTCGCCGGAGAAGTTGTCATGGGTCCGCTCCTTCACTCCGGCAATGATCTCATCAAGAGCCGCGATAAAGCGGGGATCGCGCGCCCCGGCAATGGAGATGACCCGGTAGCCGATGAGTTTCGCCCCTTCCACTTTGACGGTACAGGTTGAGGAGGGATGAAAGCGGCTTCCCCTTACCTCCACGCGGCGGTCGTCAACCTGCGCAAAGGCGCTTTCGCTTAGATCAAGCAGGCCGCCCGGCCCGGGCAGCCGGTAGGGATCGCTTTTTTCGTAGAGTGTATGGGCAGCCACGGAGTCGACGGTGGCCCGGCGTTCGAGGGAGGCCGGTTCGACCATGAAACGCTCTCCTTCGAGAATGCCGATCATGCAATCGCTGCCGCTGCCGGGCAGGGCGGCAATGGCGGCGCATTCGAGAATTTTCCCCAGGTGCAGCGCCAGCCCCGCCGGGTAACCCCGCTTGAGAGGCAGCGCTGCAAAAACAGCGGGATCGTAGCAGCGTCCGGCCAGCACCACGTCGGCGCCGCCTTCGAGGGCGGCAATGAGAGGCTCAGCTCCCATCTGGGCAACCAGGTAGGAGCTCTCAATCACATCCGCCTCGCTTAGTTCCGGCGCCGGCCCCAGGGGACTCACTTTTCCGGCAGCCAGCGCCTCCAGAAGAAAGGACTTGGGTATGTCGGCCGGGATTACCGCCATTCGAAAAGAGAGACCCTCTTCCCGGGCCAGCTCCAGAAGGATCTCGCGGCACCAGGAGAGGTGTGGCTTCGCCCCGGAGCCGCCGGCGGTGCCGATGAGGAGGGGGATCCGCCGGGATAGAGCCGCCCGCAGCAGATAAGCCAGGTCCCTCTTGACCGCGCCGCGAGGCACGAAAGAGCTCCCCGAGCCGAGGTAGTAAGGCCCGGGATCGGTAGAGCCGGCGTCCACCGCAATCAGGTCGGGGTTTAAGGAAAGCCCGCGGGAGAAGGAACTCTCCGGGAATCCGTAGCCCAGGATCGCCGTCGGAGAAAGTAGTATCATCGGTTTATCCATGATCGCGCCCCTACACCTGCTTTCTGTTTTAATTTTAGAATGCGCAGCGCCCGCTGCATCTCGTTAAAAACAATCATCATCCCTTCGTCAACCCCCATCCCCGGCTTGGCCAGCATCTGGTCGGGACGCACCGCCAGGGCTGCATGAACGCAAAGCTGCGCCGAGCGGTCAGTCTCATTGCAGCTGCCTCCCAGGTAGGCGCCCACGCCGCGTTCCTTGGCGTAGAGGATGGCCTCGATGCTGTTGTGCAGCCCCCCCAGGTCGGGGGTCTTCACCTGGATCATGTGGGCCGCGCCGGCGTCGACAAAATCCCGGACATCTTCCAGGGTATTGCACCATTCATCGGCCACAATTTCCACGCCGCTGCCCTGCGCGTCAAGCTTCTCTTTCAGCTTTACCAGCGTCTCGATCTGCCTTTCCTTCGAACCCATGTCAACGGGTCCTTCAAGGCGCAGTCTCAGGGGCGCCGCTGCAGCCCCAAGGCGGCCCAGGTAGGTGCTGATTTTATCAAGATCATTGCCGAAAGCAAGCCCCAGGGTGCCGTAAACGTCAACGTGCAAAACAGGCCGATAGCTTTCCCCGCCGAGCTCGGCAACCCGCTTTCGCAGCCACTTGACATACTCCATTAGCTTTTCCCCGCGGGTGCCCAGCTTGCTCTGGACGTTATTGATCAGTCCGTGCGGCAGCACATCGGCTCGCTTGATCATGGCCTTGTCGGCGTTGGTGTAGCGTTCATCGCCGGTCTGGGTAAATATGGGCACCGGCTCCGGAATAAGCGGCAGCCCGTATTCCTCAGCCAGCACCTCGCACATCAGCTTTCTGTTCTTTAAGGCAACAGCATGCAGCAGAACCTGCGTCAAGCCGTAGCGCAGGGCTGTATGCAGCCTCCTCCCCTCCGGATCGGGCAGGGAATCAAACTCTGCAGCCATTTCGCGGAAAGAGCCAATCTCGCGGCCGGTTAAGCGCGCGGCAAGATACTCCTCCACAACGGGGGCAAATTTTTCCGCCAAAAAAAGCGGGTCCCGCCCGCCGGCGCCGGAATACTGCACCGCGGCGCAATCCCCGAAAGCGATCTCGCCCCCGCTGAGAAGAAAAATGATGCTCAGGGATTCGCCGCGCTGGCGCACTTCGCTAAAGCCTGCAGTCTGCGGGCACCCGCGGTAAGCGGCGCCGTCTTCCTCCGCGCCCATCTTAATGGCCAGCTGGTCATCAAAAAAGAAACCGGTCAGGCCGGGCGCTGCCAGCACTTGTTCAATGATCATTTCTGCATCACCTCGGTTTCCCCACCAGCCGCCCCTTGCTGATGGCATAGATGTCGTCGATGACCATGCGAAAACCCGGTTCGCGCCTCTCGGCAGCTCCTCTTTCTTTTACCTTGGCGCTATGATACTCCTTGACTTCTTCAGAAAAAGGCAGGCCGCCGAAACGCAGAATCCGGATGGCTCCTTTCCTGTCGCGCACGGGGATGACGCGGCCCCGGGTCCAGCTCGACGGGGCAAAGGGAATGTCCAGCACCCCCGCCTCGAAAGAGCGCACCGCGCCCAGGGCGATGTCGCCTTCGCCGAGTTCCAGCACCCTGGCGATAATCTCATCGACTTCGCGTTCAATGATTGCTTCTTCTTCCGCCATTCCTTCAGCCTGTAAAAGCCCCTGCGCTTC
>JAAZHP010000279.1 GCA_012510625.1 Bacillota bacterium | reverse complement strand
CCCACGGCGCAGCCCAGTGGCTGATCCATGTTCGTGATTACGGCCACGGTTTCGCGCCCCGCCCCGGTGCCGATTTTAACCATCGCTTCGGCGAGGGCAAAAGAATCTTCCAGGTCCTTCATAAAGGCGCCGTCCCCTGTTTTTACATCGAGAACAATGGCGTCGGCTCCCGCGGCCAGCTTTTTGCTCATGATGCTGGCGGCGATCAGGGGCAGGCTGTCCACGGTGGCGGTAACATCGCGTAGGGCATACAGTTTTTTATCGGCCGGAACGAGGTTTGCAGTCTGGCCGGCCACGGCAATGCCGTTATGCTGCACCGCTTTGATCATTTCAGCAATGGAGAGGCCCGTCTTAAAGCCGGGGATGGCCTCAAGCTTGTCCAGGGTGCCCCCCGTATGGCCCAGGCTGCGGCCGGTCATCTTCGCCACCGGAACCCCGGCGGCGGCCACGAGGGGCGCGAGCACCAGGGTGGTCGTATCGCCCACCCCGCCGGTGCTGTGCTTGTCCACCTTCAGCCCGGGGATCTTGCCCAGCGAAACGGTCTCGCCGGACTGCGCCATGGCCAGGGTCAAATCAAGGGTCTCTCTTTCGGTCATCCCCTGAAAATAGACCGCCATGGCAAAAGCGGCAAGCTGGTAGTCGGGGATCGTGCCGGCGGTATATCCTTTAATCAGGAAGCCGATCTCTTCAGCAGAGAGCTCGCCCCCGTTGCGTTTTTTTAAAATAATATCGTAAACCCTCACGGTTTATTCACCCGCCCGACTAATTAATAAATGCAAGCCCGTCCTCTCGCGGCCCGCTCATGCCGCTACTGCTCCGATTCGTAGGGGATCCCCGAAGCCGCAGGCGGAGTAGAGCGTCCGACAAAGCCGGCCAGCGCAAGCATGGTCACGATATAAGGAAGCAGCGCCAGGAGCTGGGAGGGGATGACCTGCATCCAGGGAAGGTCGCGCAGGATCACCGACGCGCTGACCCGGACTGCCTCGGAAAGGCCGAAAAGCAGGCAGGCGCCCATCGCTCCCACGGGAGTCCACTTGCCGAAGATCATCGCCGCCAGGGCGATAAAGCCTCGCCCGGCGACCATGCCGACCATGAATCCCGAAGCGCCCGGGCTGATCGACAAGATGGAGCCGGCAAATCCGGCCAGCAGGCCGCTGCACAAAACGCCGATATAGCGCATCTGTGGCACGTTCACCCCGAGGGTGTCGGCCGCCCGCGGGTGCTCTCCCACCGCGCGGATACGCAATCCCAGCGGGGTTTTAAAAAGAATAATCTGCGCAATGATCACAACGATAAAGGCAATGTAAACTCCGGGCACCTGGCTGCCGATAGATTCGTCAAAAAAACGGATCCAGTTTTCCGGAATTGCCACCTGGATCAGCCTGCCAAGACCCGGAATGCCCAGGATGAGCTTTGTTAACGACCAGACCGGCAGGCGGGGCGCATCCCCCATGATCAGCTGGCCGCCGCTGCCGAAGATGGCCTTCATTAAAAACGAGGTCAGACCCGCAGCCAGTATATTGATGGCCACGCCGCTGACAACCTGGTTAGCCTTGAACCTGATGCAGACGAGGCCGTGCAGGTAGGATATAATCAGGCCGGTAACCACCGAGGCAAGAACTCCCAGCCAGGCATTGTTAGTCAGCATTGTCACCGCGGCGGCAAAGAAGGCGCCCACGGTCATGATCCCTTCGAGGGCAATATTGATCACCCCGGTCCGTTCGGTAAAGGTGCCGCCGACGGCGGTGAGCATCAGCGGGGCGGCGTTGCGAAGCATGTAGTAGATCAGGGCGGCTAGGGCAGTTGTCTCAATCATGCACGACCACCTCTCTTTTCCGCTTTGCGACCAGCCAGCGGACAATTTCATCGGCGGCTACAAAAAAGATCACCGCAGCCTGGATAATCGCCACTACCTGGCGGGGCACATCAGCCTGCATCTGGATGGCGGCATCGGAACGCATCAAGGCGCCGAACAGAAAAGCGCCCAGGACTACCCCGGCCGGGTGGTTTTTACCGATCAGCGCCACCGCGATGCCGTTGAAGCCAAATTCTGGAAATGCGGCCATCTCCCAAACCCTGTAGCGCACCCCCAGGGTCTGCAGGGCACCGCCCAAACCGGCAAAGGCTCCGCTGATGACCATGGCCATGAAAAGGCTGCGAGAGGTGTTCACCCCGGCATACTTGGAGGCTCCGGCGTTGAATCCGGTGGCGCGGATCTCAAAACCCAGGGTAGTCCGCCAGAGAATGAAATAACAAATTACCGCGGCGGCCAGGGCAACAAAGATGCCGGTATGGCCGGAGGCCGGCTCAAAAGAAAAGAGGTCGCTCAACTTGGTCAGCCGGATAGA
Organism: Bacillota bacterium; assembly: GCA_012510625.1. Taxonomy (GTDB): domain Bacteria; phylum Bacillota; class Dethiobacteria; order DTU022; family DTU022; genus JAAZIN01. The sequence goes on along the minus strand of JAAZHP010000279.1, from coordinate 1,885 downwards.
TTCGGGGACCGGAGCGGTAGCCTGGTAGTTGGGGGCCTTGAATGGGTCGCTGACCAGCCAGTTTACCAGGTAGAAGGCGATATGGTTCATCATGATTGTATTGATCACCTCGTGCACTCCCAGCCTGGCCTTGAGCAGGCCGGGTATCCCCGACCAGATTGCTCCGGCCAGCGCACCCCCGAGGACGGCCAGCGGCAGCAGGATTACCGGCGGCAGATGAGGCCAGGTAAAACCGATATATCCGGTGACAAACATGCCCACGATAACCTGCCCTTCCGCACCAATATTAAAGAGGCCGCAGCGAAAGGCAAAGGCCACCGCCAGCCCGGTAAAAATAAGCGGCGTAACGTAAGCGATGGTTTCCGAAAAATTGCGCATTCCGCTAAAAACACTTTTATAGATGGCCATGTAGGCCAGCAGGGGGTTCTTCCCGATAGCCAAAATAACCAGGGCGCCGACAAGAAAACCAAAAATTATAGCTATAACAGGCACCTTGAGGTTCTCGCGCCAGAAATCAAGTACAATGCGCACCGCGGCGGATAATATATTTCTAAGCCACCGGGGAATAAGTTCCCACAATTTTAATAAGGATTCTTTAAGCTGTTTGGCCGGCTTTTTGAACATCGCCGCCCCCCCCTTCACCGTGTCTGATCCCGGCCATGAGCAAACCGATTTTCTGTTCATCAGCTTCTCCGGCGCCGAGTTCTCCAACAATTCTTCCTTCGTAGATTACGAGAATGCGATCGGAGAGCGCCAGAATTTCGTCCAGTTCGAGCGAGACCAGCAAGACCGCTTTGCCGGAGTCGCGATAGCGGATGAGCCGCCGGTGAACAAACTCGATGGCTCCCACGTCAAGGCCTCGCGTCGGCTGCGCGGCGATCAGAAGGTCGGGGTCGCGGTCGATCTCACGGGCCACGATCAGCTTCTGCTGGTTGCCGCCTGAGAGGCTGCGGGCGCTGATTTCCGGGCCGGGTGTGCGCACATCGAAGGCTTTAATCAGGCGCCTGGCATAGCTGTCAATCTCCTTCGGCTTCAGGATACCCTTGTCCGCAAAGGGATGGCGGTAATAGCTCTGGAGGACCAGGTTTTCCCGCAGGTCAAAATCGAGAACCAGGCCTCGCTTCTGGCGATCCTGGGGGATATGGGCCAGCCCGGTTTCGGTAACCCTGCGGGGAGGCTTGTTGGTAACATCTTCGCCGTTAAGAATGACGCTGCCCTTTTCCGCTCTGCTCAAGCCGGTAATCGCCTCCACCAGCTCTTTCTGGCCGTTGCCGTCCACGCCGGCGATGCCGACAATCTCGCCCGCCCTCACCTGCAGGCTGATCCCTTTCACGGCATCGGTTTTGCGGTAATCCCTAACCCAGAGATCCCTCACGTCGAGCACCGTCCGCCCCGGCCGGGCCTCCGTTTTATCGACCACCATCTGGACATCACGGCCGACCATCAGCGCGGCAAGCCGGTCAATAGTGGTATCCTTTGTCGGCAGGCTGTCGATAACCCGCCCCCGCCGGATCACGGTGACCACATCGCTGGCCTCCATGACCTCTTTAAGCTTGTGCGTGATGAAAATAATCGTTTTCCCATCCCGAACCAGCATGCGCATAACTTCAATGAGCTCGGTGGTTTCCTGGGGCGTGAGCACCGAGGTGGGTTCGTCCATGATCAGGATCTCAGCGCCGCGGTAGAGCGCTTTTAAGATCTCTACCCGCTGCTGCATGCCCACCGAAATATCTTCAATTTTCGCGCGGGGATCCACCGCCAGGCCGTACCTTTGAGAAAGCTCCCGCACTATCTCCCCGGCTCGTTTCTGATCCAGTATGCCCCGGCGGACCGGCTCTTTGCCGAGGACCAGGTTTTCAGCCACCGTAAAGGGCTCCACCAGCAT
>JAAZHP010000278.1 GCA_012510625.1 Bacillota bacterium | reverse complement strand
CTTCAGGCAGAAAAAAATAGCTTAAAATTATCAAAACATGAAACAAAACGATAGAGATCATGACAGTATAAAGTAATCTTTTCCACAAAATAGGGCTGGCAAGTTTTTGCCATAAGTTTCTCATTTTGAACCTCCCATGATAATTGGCATCGTTTATTATAATGGCGTTGAGCAACCCGAATCAGGCCTACGAGCGAGCCATAATTCGACCACCTTTTTTGCGAGACGATTTATCTTATTTATATCACTCACTCTCTGCTTTTTCAATATTTCGTAAGTTATTAAATATATGGTAGATTGCAAGTTTAATTGACCACCATATTTTACCAGTTACACTAAGCTGCCACATAAACATCATTGGCTGTTTTGTATCCGAACATCCTCCTGGAGAGGGATGCCCGCCGGACTGAAGAGATCGCGTCAAACTCAGTGCAGTTAACCGTCACCTCTCCTCCCTTTTTGAATATCGTACAGTATTCCAAAGACAACTGGTTAAGATGCTGGTTTAATTATATCGATACGGCGGAGATTGACCGAAGGATGATCATGTCCCGAACAATAGGGGCATGGTCCGCTGTGATGGAAGAAGTTTTCCAGGAGCTTTTCCGAATCACCCTAAATGGCGGATGGGTTGCCTTTGAAGTCGGTGAGATTAAAGGCGGTAAAGTTAAACTGGATGAATATATTATCCCGGCAGGATTGAACGCCGGCTTCAACTGCGCCGGTATCATCATTAACCTGCAACAGTTTACCAAAACAGCGCATATCTGGGGCGTTAAAAATAACACCGGCGGTACAAACACAAACCGGATTGTCCTGTTCCACAAGGTCTAGTTACCATATATCAGGGGGACTATCAGGGGGACGGTTCTTATGATTCATCCAGAATTAAATATTTTACGTGATTGATTATGACAAGGGTGTACGAAAGTGTCAAAACAACCGGATGTTTTGGTTATTATTTACCGCGTTTGAAAACATATCAACGGAACCGTCCTCCCGATATATAGTAAAATTGGAACATCAACCGAAATCATTGAGGTTAAAGGAAATGGGCAAAACGATCATGAAGATATTTATTGCTCTGACTCTGGCGGGTCTGGCCTTACTTTGCTTTTTAAAACCCAGTCCGTAACCTGGGCGCTTGAAACGGGTGTAGCCAGTAGCGCAACCGGCCATAATTGGCTGGTTTTTTATTGGAAAATATTTTCTACTCTCCCAATGTGACAGTATGCTGTCAAAGTGGTTTGCTATTATTTCTAAAGAGGTGCTCTTAGATAAGATCATCATCGTGTTGTTTGATCTCCAAAATACTTAAAAAGGAGGGTGCTAAAATATAAAGAGGGGCTAATTGTGATAGGTGCTTATCCTTTCTGGTAGTTTCGGGTGTAGCAATGCCGGTCCCGGTATGAGTACTACCATCTCAAAAGGAGGAAAATGAACCGTTTGTTTAAGTCCAAGCTGCCGTTCATAACGGTAGCCGTTGTTCTGGTTCTGGTTTTGCTGTGCGGTGCGGTAACCGCTGGAGCGCCGGCTGATTGGTACGTTGATGCAGGTTATGTAGGGGGAGATAGTGACGGCTCCTTGGAAAAGCCCTTCACGACAATCGGGGAAGCCATTACTGCAGCCAGTGATGGCAATATTATCAGTGTGACGGCAGGAGTATACACCGAAAATGTCACAATTGACAAACCGATCACCCTTACCGGGCCTGATTCGGGTTCAGATCTACCCTTAATTAAAGGCACTGTTAATGTAACAGATATCAGCGAAAATCCGAAAACAATCCAGAATATTAACTTTACATTGCAAGAGGGAACCATTGACAACATCTTTTTGAATAAAGCTAAGAATGTTACCATTGAACATTGTAATTTTGATGCGGACGGAAGATTCATGACCCCCCCTGGGGTCAGGGCAATTCAAATGAATAGCAAGTGCGATGGTATCACCATTGACAACTGCACCTTCATGGATGGTTATTATGTGACCATACAGGGTAATGTTGATGGCCTTACTGTAAAAAATAGCGTAATTGAGAACTGCAAGAGCGGTATCAACCTGCAGGCGGGCACAACCCTGGTTGTGGAAAATACCGATATTAGCGTTGTGGCTAAAGGTGCAGCAAACGATACATATTGCGTCAGATTTGCCAGCAGCACTACTAACAGCGGGCAGGACATGTCCATAACCGGTGGTACTTTTACAGTGGATAGGGCTGGATTGTTGGCTGAGGCAGGCACCTATCACAGCGCCATCGTGATTCGCGAAGGAGCTACCGGTACGCTAGAGGTGAAAAATACAAACATTAGGGGCGAAGTGGTAAACCTGTCTAAAACAATTCTCAACGCCAAATACAACTGCTGGGGCCATTTCACGCTCGACTTCATGGTCGAGGGATTCGAGGACAAGGTTGATTTCTCACCCTGGTACGCCGACGAAGACCTCACTGTATTATGCGAGCTCCTATATATTGTGTCTGGTGGGACAGAACTTACCTTTGACGAATCCGGTGTTGACATGGATATTGAGACAGATGAGAAAGAGGGCTATGTCACCGTTGCCCGCTACTCCGAAGACGAAAATGATGCTCCTGAAGGAATGATCCCGGCAGGAATTTACCTGTGGATAGAACGCAGCGATAACTTGGCTAATGCTTCAGCGCACATCGATATTCCATACGATCCGGAGAACCTGCCCGACGGGGTTACAGAAGACGACCTCAGACTCTATCGCTACAATGAGACAACGGAAAAGTGGGATCTCATTCCCACGCAGGGTATTGACAAAGAGAATAAGATTCTTTGGGCCGAGCTGGATCATTTCAGCAAATTTGGTATCTTTGCCGAGGCGGAACTGAAACCCGAGGAGCCAGAACCCGAGGAGCCGGAATCGGAAGAAAAACCGAAGTCCGATCTGCCGCGCACTTCCGGCGGGCTGCTTTATCTTATGATTCCAGGCCTGGCAGGGCTTACGGCCGGCCTTCTGCTGATCCGAGGAAAAGGGCAGCTGAGAAATTAAGATAACCTGTTCGCTGGAGGCTGTTCCATTGTAATGCCCTTTGCAAGGTTGGGGGGATCAACAAAGCCCCCAACCTTTTTATTGGCCGGCTGCATTCAAGGCGGCAGCCTTACCTGTTTTCAGCAAAAGTCAGCTTTGTGGATTTGGTTTCCCCGTCCCCATATCGGTAAAAGGTGACGGTAACCTCATCGCCGGCATGGTACTGCTTTAAGATGCTACTAATCGAACTCAGGGAGGTCACCTCTTTATCGTCAACGGCCGTAATAATGTCGGCACGACGTAAAAACGGTGAAAAAGTACATCCACATGGATAACTTCAACGCACCGTCTCCAAAGCCGGTAAAGAGACGCAGTTCCAAACTGGACAGGTTTAAGCCTGAGATTGACAGCTGGCTGGAGGCAGATAAAAGAGAGCGCAAAAAGCAGCGCCATACCGCGATGAGGGTCTACAATCGGCTGCGCAAAATACAGGAAGAACAGTATTCTTGAGTTTCACCTGCCAACACCTTACAAACCATCACCTAAGCAAACAGATCATTTAAGCGGGACTTTTATGTCCAAAAACCGGGATCAATTTCACGCCTTTGTGGGTTTGGGTAGTATGACCTGTCTTTGGTTGTTTCAAACAGGGAGCTTCTACAACAGGCCGCGGAGCGCTACGGAGCCGAATTTGCAGCCAGGTTAAAGATCGCTACCGTGCTGGTGAACGGAAAGAATATCGCCCACCTGCAGTGGAAAAAGACCAGGTTAAAGGATGGCGACGTGGTTTCGAATTTTCCGCCCCTCGCCGGCGGATAAGAAAGACAAATAATAATGCAGGGGCGCGCTACAAATGCCCCTGCATTATCCAGAAAATTAGCAGGCGATTCCTTCATTCGTTCAACCAATCTATATTTATGTCTTGCTTCTTTTGCCTGTTTAGGAAACCCGGTCCTTTTTTCCAGCGTGCGATTCAGCCCAGAGACGGTTGGCGGTCTTGGCCCACCGTTTTGAAACCGCCTGGCATTTATCAGTGAGATCATCGACCGACTCGAGGTCACCCAGCTGGGTCGGATATGCCCCGGCCTGGTGAACCATTTTTTTCAGCTGCTCGGGATTGTCGAGCAGCGGACAGGGCCGCAGGTGATTTCGATTAAACGGCTGGTTCTGCTTATACTGGGCGAAAAGAGGGCTCTTTAAGGCTTCAAGCAGGCTCATCTCTTTGATATTCGTGTTGGCATAATGAATAAAGGCACAGGGCTCGACATCGCCGTTGGCGTTAATATGCAGGTAATTCCGGCCTCCGGCAATGCAGCCGTCGACAAATTCACCGTCGTTCCAGAAATCTATTAAGAAGATATCTTTCTTCTCTCTGAATCCGCGGATCTGATGATACATAAATTCGCGCTGTTCGGGAGTAACCAGCAGCTCTAAAACAGCGTCCTTGCCCAGCGGCATGTAGGTAAAATACCAGCCGAAAAGACAGCCTTTTTCAATCATCAGATCGACAAATTCTTCAGAACCGACTCCGTCAATATTTTTGCTGTGATAGCAGGCCGAGAAACCGAACCCGCAGCGATGAGCCTTCAGCAGGTCCATGGCCCGAATCACTTTTTGATAGGTTCCTTTCCCCCGGCGCAGATCGGTTTCTTCTTCTGAACCTTCAATACTGATGGCCAGCACCAGGTTGCCCACCCGGACCAGCTCTTTGCAGAAAGCCTCATCCACCAGGGTGCCGTTGGTAAAAGATAAAAACATGCAGTCATCATGTTTTTCCGCCAGCTTGATCAAATCGTGCTTGCGTACGAGCGGCTCGCCACCGGAATAGATATACATGTAGATCCCGAGCTGCTTCCCTTCCCGGATAATCCGGTCAAGGGTTTCATTACTTAACGAATCACTCTTCTTATATTCGGCCGCCCAACAACCGGTACATTTCAAGTTGCACGCTGCCGTCGGATCCATGAGAATAGCCCAGGGTATGTTGATCCCATGTTTTTTGGCAATCTTATTTTTAGCCGGGATACCGGCTATGGCTGAGTTTACAAAAAAGTTAACCAGAAACTCCTTTTGAATATTGGTGTCGACATCCTGCAACACCCTGGTAATTAACCGGAACCAGTTGTTGTCGCTTTCAGCGAATTTCCTGAAATTCCTGGCCATCTCCTTATGTTCCGGCAGCACGGCAAGCCTCTCCGCCCAATTAACCAACATAGTATAATTACCAATGGGATCCTTTTCCAGATACCGGATTCCTTCCTTTATTGCTATCGTGGTAACCATCTGTTTTACAGAGCGCATCCGGAAAAACCTCCTTTTGAATAAATTAATTATTATTGACACAAGTGTCCATGTTAATTAAAAATTTTAGGCTTTCAATCCGTCGATCAGCAAATGAAAATTGCTTAAATGACTGTTTATCTCACCCGGTTCCATAAACGGCAGATATAGCATCAATGAATCCATGAACGCCTCCAAGGTGAAAGCCATACTTTCCATATTATGCAGCGGTTTGATCTGATTTGCCCTTGCACCTTCTTCCAGAAGCTTGTAAAATACATCTTGCAGCTCAACTGATTTTTTAACCTGCTCGAGCAGTTCATGATTATCCCGTTTTAAGATAAGCCCGAGTTCGATCAACAGGGTGATTTCGTTATTTTTTTTACAGCAGCGCATCATAAATTTTGAAAATATCCTCTTGATTTTCTCCAAAACATCCAACCTGTTATCTTCTAGTATACTCTTGTACTCCGCTTCGAAGACCTGATTTATATGCTTTACGGCATAGATAAAGATCTCTTCTTTGTTTTTGAAGTATTGATATATCGTGGTTCGCCCGATACCACATCGCCTCGCTATCTCGGCAAATGTAGTGCTGTGGTACCCTCTCCGGATGAAAACATGCACCGCTTCAGTCATAATCTGATGCTTCATCTCTTCAACATCGACTATTTTCGGCATCATATCCTCCCTTCATCGACACTTCTGTCTATATAAAATTATAACACTTTCATCAGTCCTGTCAATTAGTTTT
>JAAZHP010000277.1 GCA_012510625.1 Bacillota bacterium | reverse complement strand
CGGCTGAATGCGGGAAGAAGTCACGCATTTCCCCGCAGGAAAATTGTCCTTGTTTTGTTCCTGAGAATTTAAAGGTAAGCGATGCAATGGGGTAATTTATAAAGTCCCCCTTTTCTAAAGGGGGATTTAGGGGGATTTTATCCAACAAATCCCTCCCGGCCATCCTTTTTTCAAAGGGAGGAGCTTGCCCTGAGTGCAGCGAAGGATCTCCGGGCCATGCTGCCGCCTGGCAAGAAGGGGCTGCCCTTTTGGCAGCCCCTTGTATTGCTTCTATAAGACTTTGCTGCTCTAGCTTTCCCCGGCCAGGCGGCGGTAAAAGGCGAGACGATCCGCGGCATCTTTCTCGGCCTTCTTGAAGAGCTCTTCCGCCCTCTCCGGGAATTGACGCAGCAGGGTATTGAAACGCGTCTCGTTCATCATAAAGGAGCGCAGGTCGCCGCCGGGCTCCTTGGAGTCGAGAATGAAGGGGTTTTTCCCTTCTTCGGCCAGGAGCGGGTTGTAGCGGTATAGCGTCCAGTATCCCGCTTCCACGGCCAGCTTCTCCTCCCGCTGGCTGCGGCCCATGTTGATGCCGTGGGCGATGCAGGGAGCGTAGGCGATAATCAGGGAGGGCCCCGGGTAGGCCTCCGCTTCGGTAAGCGCCCTGATGAGCTGCTGGCCGCTCGCTCCCATGGCCACCTGGGCCACGTAGACATAGCCGTAGGTCATGGCCATGGCCCCGAGGTCCTTTTTCCGCGTCTGCTTGCCCGCAGCGGCAAACTTGGCCACCGCTGCGGTGGGCGTGGACTTTGAGGACTGCCCGCCGGTGTTGGAGTAAACTTCCGTATCGAGGACCAGCACGTTTACGTCGGCCCCGGTGGAGAGGACGTGATCCAGGCCGCCGTAACCGATATCGTAAGCCCAGCCGTCACCGCCGATAATCCAGATGGAACGCTTGGGCAGCAGGTCTTTGTGCTCGTCAATCTGTTCCAGTATGCCCTTTGCCTTTCCATCGGCGCGGCTGATTTCCGTCTTCAACAGCTCCTTGATCCGGCCGGCAGCTTCCAGCGAGGGGTCGCCTTCATCCTTAACTTCGAGCCAGCGGGCAAAGGCTTCCCGCAGGTCAGCCGGCAGCTCGAGAGCCAGCGCCTCTTCAACCAGCGCGGTTAACTTCTCCCGCAACTGCGCCACTGCGAGGGAATAGCCGTAGCCGTACTCGGCGTTGTCTTCAAAGAGCGAACTGGCCCAGGCCGGCCCCCTGCCATCCCGGCCGGTGCAGTATGGGGTGGTGGGCGAGTTGCTGCCGTAAATTGATGAGCAGCCGGTAGCATTGGCAATGAGCATCCGCTTGCCGAAGAGCTGGGTGATGAGCTTCAGGTAGGGAGTCTCTCCGCAGCCGGCGCAGGCCCCGGAATACTCGAACAACGGCCGGCAGAACTGGCTGCCCCGGATGTTGTTTTTCGAAAGCCCCAGGTCGCGCTCGGGCAGGCCCTCGGCAAAACGGAAGAGGGCATCTTCGGTCTCTACCACCTCGTCAAGCGGCTTCATTACCAGTGCCGTCTCCTTGGCCCGGCAGGTATCCACGCAGTTGCCGCAGCCGGTGCAGTCGAGAGGCGAGACCTGGATGCGGTAGCGCAGCCCCTCGGGGTTTTTGCCAGATGCCTTGAGGGTGACGAAGCCTTCCGGCGCCTCTTCAAGGTCGGGCTCTGCGGCCAGGTAGGGGCGAATAGCCGCGTGGGGGCAGACAAAGGCGCACTGGTTGCACTGGATGCAGAGATCGGGAATCCAGACCGGCACCTGAACGGCAATGCCGCGCTTTTCATAGCGGGTTGTCCCCAGGGGGACCACGCCGTCCGGCTGGAAGGCGCTTACCGGCAGCCGGTCACCCTGCAGCTCCATCATGGGGTATACCACTTCGCGGACATACTGCGGTGCTTCTTCGGGAACATGCCGGGCTCCGCTTTCTGCAACGGCCCAGCTTTCCGGGTAGCGAACTTGCTCTATCGCTTCTATAGCCTTCTTCATAACGGCGATATTTTTTTCCACCACTTTGGGGCCCTTCTTGCCGTAAGATTTCTCGATCATCTTCTCCATTTCGGCAAAGGCGAGCGAGGGTTCAATTACTCCCGTTGTCTTGAAGAAGGCAGTTTGCATAATTACGTTGATTCTTCCGCCCAGGCCTTCCGACGCGGCGATCTTAACCGCATCGATGTTATAAAACTTCAGCTTCTTCCGGGCGATGGTCCGCTTCATCTCCGCCGGCAGCCGCGATTCCATCTCCTCCAGGCTCCAGGGAGAGTTCAGCAAGAAGATGCCGCCCTCTTTGATTCCGGCCAGGAGATCGTAGCGGGTAACGTAGGAGGGATTATGGCAGGCCACGAAGTCGGGCTGCTCGATCAGGTAGGGCGACTGGATCGGCTTGGGGCCGAAGCGCAGGTGCGAGACAGTGATCCCACCTGATTTCTTGGAATCGTAAACGAAGTAAGCCTGGGCGTAAAGATCAGTATTGTCGCCGATGATGACGATGCTGTTCTGATTGGCGCCCACTGTTCCGTCGGAGCCGAGCCCGTAAAATTTGCAGCTATAGGTTCCTTCGGGGGCGGCGTCAATGTGCTCTTTTATCTCCAGCGAGCTGTGGGTAACATCATCGGTAATCCCCACGGTAAAATGGTTCTTCGGGCGGGACTCCCGCAGGTTGTCAAAAACCGCCTTGGCCATGGAAGGGGTGAACTCCTTCGAGCTGAGGCCGTAGCGCCCGCCGACTATCAGGGGAGTCCGGCCCGCTTCCATGAAGACGGTGCAGACATCCTGGTAGAGCGGTTCGCCCAGAGCGCCCGGCTCCTTGGTCCGGTCAAGCACGGCGATGCGCTTGCAGCTCTCAGGCAGCGCCGCCAGGAAATGCTCCCCGGAGAAAGGCCGGTAGAGACGGACTTTCACCAGGCCCACTTTCTCTCCCCTGGCGCAGAGGTAATTGACGGTCTCTTCTACGGTATCCGCGGCTGAGCCCATGCAGACAATTACATCTTCGGCATCGGGTGCGCCCGCGTAATCAAAAAGGCGGTAGCGCCGCCCGGTGAGGG
>JAAZHP010000276.1 GCA_012510625.1 Bacillota bacterium | reverse complement strand
CCCCGGGGAAGCTTATCCATGGATATGAGAAAGCGGGAGATCTTGATGGTGTTGTTGCCGTATATTAAAGAACCGGCAATGGTGAGGATCACCAGGGCTGGAATAATAAATGTTTTCACAAGCCATTTGCTCATTTCCGCTAAACCTCATTCCCGGCTAATGATCTAATTTTAATGGCAGTCCGGCAAAAAAGCTACCTTATTTATTTAAACACCTCGCCCGCTGCTCCGTACCTTAACCATTATAGGGCCTCAAAAATTGACATTCATATAGATATGATCTAACATTCTTTATGTTCAAAGGGAGGGGAAGGCTGATGGTTCATGCAGGAGCGGCAGCTCCGGCCATTGAGGTAATAGATCTAAAGAAGATCTATCGCGGCGGAATTGAAGCGGTTAAGGGAATCTCTTTTCAAATCGAGAGAGGGGAAATTTTCGGCTTCCTGGGCCCCAACGGGGCGGGCAAATCAACAACAATCATGATGCTGACCACGCTGATCAAGCCTACGGGCGGCAGGGCCGCGGTAGACGGCCTTGACGTGGTCAAAGACGCCTACCGCGTGCGCACCAGGCTGGGCTATGTTTCCCAGGATCTGGCCGTGGACGATCACCTTACCGGCAGGGAAAACCTCATCCTGCAGGCGCACTTTTATCATATACCCCGCTATCAGATCAAAGCCCGGATTGACGAGGTTCTGGAGCTGGTCGGGCTGAGCGAGCGCTGCGACGACCGGGTGGAATTTTACTCCGGCGGAATGCGGAAGCGGCTCGATATTGCCTGCGGCCTGATTCACCGTCCCAGCATTCTTTTCCTCGACGAACCTACTCTGGGTCTTGACATTCAGACGCGCCACGAGATCTGGCGCTACATCGAGCGGCTGCGCAGCGAAAACAAGATGACCATCTTCCTGACCACTCACTACATGGATGAAGCTGACGCCCTCTGCGATCGCATCGCCATCATCGACCGCGGGGTGATCAAGGCCATCGATGCGCCGGCGGCTTTGAAAGATCAGCTCGGCGGCGATGTGATCTTCTTTCGCTTCAGCGAAGGCTCCGGTGATGCCGCTGCCGCAACCCTGGCGGCGATGCGGAAGCTGCCCGGCGTCAAGGAGATATCGCAGCGCGGTGAAGAGAATGTGGTGGTGGCTCGAAATGGTGATTTGATGCTGCCGCGGGTTTTTGAAGCAGCACAGAAGAACGGGGCCAGAATCGAATCGGTTACCCTGAAGAGGCCCACCCTGGACGATGTTTACCTGGCCCATACCGGCCGGGCGCTGCGGGACCAGGCGGCGGATGGCAAAGAAGAAGCGCAAAAACAGCGGGTGAGGATGAGGAGGGCGCGTAGATGAGGGCAAACATATATCATCCAGGCGATATTCCGGCCGGGTTGCATTTAACCGATATCTACTGGGTTTGCTGGCGGGAGTTGAAAAAATATTTTAGCCAGAAAACCCGTATCCTGATGACGGTGATCCAGCCGCTGATCTGGCTTCTCTTTTTGGGCAATTCCCTCACCGGGCTGACCAGAAACCCCTTTGCCTCGCAAATGCTCGGGGTCGACAACTACCTTGTTTACATAACACCAGGAATAATGATTATGACCAGTATGTTTGGGGGTATTTTTGGCGGAATGAGCGTGGTTTGGGACCGGCATTTCGGCTATCTCAACAAGTTGCTTGCCGCGCCCATTTCCCGGGCGGCCATCCCCATGGGCAAGATGCTAGCCGCGGCGATACAAAGCGTTATCCAGGTAGTCATCATTACCATCATCGCCACCTTGCTCGGTGTCCGCTTCGCCTGCGGCCCGGCCGGCATCCTCTTGATCGTGGCGATAGTATTTCTCTTCAGCTTCGGGGTTTCCGGGGTCTCCATCTCCCTGGGTGCGGTGATCCGCTCTCAAGAAACGCTCATGGCCATAGTCAACTTTTTAACCATGCCCTTGATGTTTGCCAGCAACGCCATGTTCCCGGTGGAGGCCATGCCGGCCTGGCTGCAAGCCATCGCCCGCTGGAACCCGCTCTCTTACGCCGTGGCCCCGCTGCGCGAACTTGTCGCACAGGGACTGTGGTCGGCCACGATCGGCAAAGGCCTCCTGGTCATGTTCATCTTTGCCGCCCTCATGTCGCTGGTGGCCTCGCGCCAATTCCGTCGCTCCATCGCCTGAGTTAGTTAATTTGGTGCCAGGCACCAAATTAACTTAAGGTGCATCGGCAACGCCCCTTTCGGTATATTTACTTCCGGCGGCTTCTTCCACCGCCTCGACCAGCACGGCCAACACCGGGCTCGAGCTGGTGCAGGCTGTTCTGCCGCTTCAACTCGAGCCACTTTTGTATGCGCGCAAATCGTCCGGGTGTGATTGCCCGAATTTTCCTGCTTTTCTTAACCGTTGATTGCCCATCTCACAGAGTATTGCTATAATAAACCAGACGAAGGCCCCAACAGCACCGGAAAAGAGGGCTGCCCATGATTGCAAGATTTTTTTATAAAATACCCTGCTCCGCCATCACCCCGGAAGGCTATATGAGAAGACAGCTCGAGCTGCAGGCTGCGGGCTTGACCGGCAATATTTCATCGCTGTGGGAAGATCTGTCGGACAACTCGGGCTGGCTGGGCGGCAGAGGTGAATCGTGGGAAAGGGGCCCCTATTTCATGGACGGGCTTCTGCCGCTGGCTGCCCTGCTGCAGGACGAAAACCTGGAGAAACAGGCTTTGATGTGGGTGAACGCCGTTATCGCTTCCCAGCGGGAAGACGGTTTTTTCGGCCCTCCCTGGAACAGGGACTGGTGGCCCCGGCTGGTGGTGCTGAAGGCCCTGGTTTCTTATTACGGGGCCACGGGCGATCCACGCGTCATCCCGTTCATGGAACGCTTCCTGCGCTATTTTTATGAACATGTCGATCGCGAGCCCCCTTATTTCTGGGCGGCAGCGCGGGCCCTGGAAGCCGGCGAAGCCATTGAGCTGGTTTACCGCGAAACCGGCGGTGAGTATCTGCCTGCCCTTGTCCACAAGCTCAAAGAGTACATGTATGACTGGTTCGCCTGCTTAGGCAACTTCCCTTACCGCCAGCCGATGACCGCCTATATTAATCGCACCATTTTAAATTTTTTAAAAAACCTGGCTGAACCGGTGGACGAACTGCTGAAGAAAAGACGTAAAATCAGGCCGCCCCGGCCTAAAGATAAAATCTTAAAATTCAATGGCCACAAAATTGTCAGGCTCCTTAGCCTGACCCATGGCGTCAACATCGCCATGGCCCTGAAATACCCGGTTACCTACGGCATGCTCACCGGCCGGAAGGAGTACTACCCGCTGCCGCGCCGCAGTTACGAACAGTTGATGAAATATCACGGCACCGCCGCCGGGCTCTGGACCGCAGACGAACATTTAAGCGGCCCCAATCCGGCCAACGGCATTGAGCTTTGCGCCGTGGTGGAGCTGATGTATTCCCTGG
>JAAZHP010000275.1 GCA_012510625.1 Bacillota bacterium | reverse complement strand
TTTTAAAGCCCTGACGATCCTCACCGCCACCGGAGCCTTCTTTGCCGGCCACATGGGATTTTCAAAAATAGTCGCCACCGTCTATCCCGCCATGGGCGTCGCCGGCCTCATCTTCCTGGCCGCCCTGGCTCTCCATAAGCCCAAGTGAGCCAAAGCTACCGTCCCCCTGACTCACCTTATTGTTTTGTTTTCAACAGATCGCGAATCTCTTCAAGAAGCAGAACTTCCGGAGTTGGTCCATCTGTAACAGGTGGCTCTTCTGGTTCTTCTTCTTTCTTTTTCCAAAGTGAAAGCAATTTTATAAAACAAAAAATTGAAAAAGCAATAATTAAGAAATCAACGATTGATTGAATGAATGAACCATAAAGAATGGCCACCTCGGAGATATCGCCGCTGGCCGGTTTGATGACAAATTTAAAATCTGATATATTTATCCCGCTCAAAATAAAGCCAAAAACAGGCATAAGGATGTCATTGACAAGGGATGAAACGATTTTGCCAAAGGCTCCGCCAATGATCACACCAACTGCAAGGTCAATAACATTACCTTTTACTGCAAATTCCTTGAATTCTTTAAGCATTTAATCTCTCCTCTTCCGTACCAATGTTTAGAATTTATCCCCCGGCTTTAGCTTTCATCCATACCAGACGGGCAATAGCCAAAGTCACCGTCCCCTTGACTCACTCATTCATTGCTATTCTTTAATGTTATTTAACTCTCAAAAAAAAAGACATCACCTAATGTGCCATCATCATATTCCGTTCCTGGATATGCTTTTATAAGCTCAAATCGTCCATTTGTGTATTCATTTATTACTTTATCCCAGAAGAGTACAGATGCAATATTGGCAGGATGCCTTTTCAGCTGCCATTTGCCTTTATGCATATCAAGAACTTTAAAAAAGGCTTGTCTTCCCACACCTGATCGCCGGTATTTATGCAATACAAAAAACTCAGCCATCTGGAAATCATTCTCTCTATCATCCACTTCGGGAAGATTAACAACCATAGCAAATCCGGCCAATTTATCATCAACTAAAATAAAGTAAGCCCATCTCTTATCTTCAGTCCAATAGTAATCAAGATATTGATAGCCATAAAGGCCTAATTTATTAACATCACGTTTATCCCATTGTGAAAATTCATAGCTGTATTTTTCTAATAGATTTCCTAGAATCTCCTTTTCGTCAATATTAACTTGCTTTAACTCAACTATCATTTTCATAACCTCAAATAAAATTTTTTACGGATGCATTTTATACACATTTTCATTATGACATAATAAATACACTTTTGCAGGTCTTTTTTCTAAATCTTTATACCTGCAAATTAATTTCCAGCAATATAGGCGTGTCGCCTGTCTATATTTTTCCGTGTATGTAACATTTGCCTCTTTACACTACCCCCGTCTATCCCGCCATGGGCATTGCCGGCCTCGTCTTCCTCGCCGCCCTGGCCTTTCCCGTCCGCCGCTAAACCGGCACCATGTTGCTTAAAGGATTCGCCCCGCTCTATTTAGAAATAGATTAGTGAACATAGAGAACGGGCAGGATAAAATGAAAGAATTATTTACGCTTAGGGATTTTTATAAAACCAATAAATGGGCCTATATTTTAGGTATTCTCTGGTTGCTGGGAACCGACTTGCTCCAGATGATTACCCCCAGGCTGCTGGGGCAGTTTACCGATACTGTCCAGAGCCAGGGAGCCACGCCGGGCCTGATCTGGAAATATGCCAACCTGATCGTTCTTGTAGCAGTAGGCGTGGCCCTGTTCCGCTTTCTATGGCGCATCTATATTCTCGGCACGGCGCGCCGGCTGGAATACTATATTCGCGACAAGCTGTTCAAGCACCTGCAAACCCTCTCTCCATCCTTTTACGACCATCGCAAAACCGGCGACCTCATGGCCCATGGCACAAACGATATTAACGCTGTCCGGGCTTCCATGGGCATCGGTATTGTAATGCTTGTTGACTCAGTGTTTTTGACTATAATGGCGGTTGTCCTGATGCTGACAACGATTGATTGGAAGTTGACCCTGATTGCCCTGATCCCGCTGCCGCTGCTGGCCCTGGTGGCGCTGGGCTTGGGCAGGCAGATCAATGTTCGTTTCCGGGTTGTGCAGGAGACCTTCTCCCGATTATCCGAGCGAGTGCAGGAAAACATCAGCGGCATCAGGGTAATCAAGGCTTTTGCCCGCGAAAAGGCGGAAACAAAAAGATTTTCCGGCATTGCCGGCGATTATATCCTGGCCAATATGCATTTGATCAGGGTCTGGGGTCTCTTCGATCCGCTCGTCTTCTTCATCTCATCGCTGAGCTTTATCATCGCCCTGGTTTACGGCGGCGGAATGGTCATGCAGGGCGCTCTCCAGCTGGGTTCGCTTGTCGCCTTTATCAGCTACCAGCAGATGCTGACCTGGCCCATGATCGCCATCGGCTGGGTCATCAATGTAATCCAGCGGGGCAGCGCCTCCATGGGCCGGCTCAATGTTCTCCTTGGAGAGCAGCCCGAAATAAAGGACGGCCCCGGAGCCATGCCGGTCGAGAAAATTAGCGGCAAGATAGAATTCCGGAATTTGAATTTCTCATACCCGGGCACTCATATTCCGGTGTTGAAAAACATCAATATTTCCCTTTTACCCGGAGAGACCCTCGCCGTAGTGGGCCCTACCGGAAGCGGGAAATCTACGCTGGCCGCACTGCTGCTGCGCCTTTACAATCCTCCTCCGGGAACCATATTTATTGACGGCATAGATATCTACCGCATACCGCTGGAGCAGCTGCGCCAGGCTATCGGCTGTGTCCCCCAGGACAACTTCCTTTTCTCCAAGACCATTGCCCACAACATTGCCTTCGGACGCCCCGGGGCCAGTCTCCCGGAAATTGAGAAGGCGGCGAGAGCGGCCCGGGTATACGATGACATCGAGGAATTTCTCTTTAAGTTTGATACTGTCCTGGGAGAAAGAGGAGTGACCCTCTCCGGGGGACAGAAGCAGAGGGTCTCTATCGCCCGGGCGCTGCTCAAGAACCCTTCCATCTTCATTCTGGACGATGCCTTCTCCGCAGTAGACACGCAGACCGAGGAGGCCATTCTGCTGGAGCTGAAGCCGCGCCTGAAAGGAAAAACTGCTATTATAATCAGTCACCGCATCTCGACGGTCAAAGATGCCGGCCAAATTGTAGTCCTTAAAAGAGGAGAGATTGTCGAGCAGGGCACCCACCAGGAGCTGCTCGAGCGGGGCGGGCTGTACGCCGACCTTTACGAAAAACAGCAGCTGGAAGAGAAGCTGGCCAGTGAAGGTTAAAGAGTTAAAGAAAGGTAAACAGCAGCAGATGAGCGAACAAAATAATTTTCACCGGGAAGAGGATCTAGAAAAAACACTGGATCTAAATTTGCTGAAACGGCTCCTGGAGTTTGCCCGCCCCTACACGGCAATCATCCTGATCTGCATTCTGCTGCTGGCGGGAATCACCTTTGTAGAGCTGGCCCGTCCCTACATCCTGGAGATAGCTATTGACAAGCATATCAACGCCTACAGCATCCCCCTGGTCGCCTTTGAGCCGGGAGAAGAGCCCCTGCCCGGATTGCAGCTGGAGGGTGAGGTGCTGATCAGAGAAAGCGAGCTTGATCGGCCTTACCGGCAGCTGCCCCGGCGGCAGGTTGTTTTTTACCGGGGGGAGTACTATCTCGTTGAGGGCACAGTCGATCAAAGAGGGCCGGAATACCGGCTGGAAGCGGCGGCCGGCAGCACATACGTCCTGCGGCAGGGCAAAAGGAGCATTCCGGCTATTAAGCTCAACTCCGGCCAATTGTCCCTTTTGCGGGGCCGGGATATAGCCGCCCTTTACCGGCTGGGGCTCATTTTTTTCCTGCTTATCCTGGCCGGCTTTATCCTGAACTACTTGCAGGTTTGCCTGCTGCAATACGCCGGGCAGAAAATCATCTACGATATCCGCATGAAAGTGTTCACGCATCTGCAAAGCCTTTCTTTGAGCTTCTTTGACCGCAACCCCGTGGGGCGCCTGGTGACCAGGGTGGCCAACGATACCGAAACGTTGAACGAAATGTTCACCAGCGTGATCGTTAACCTGTTCAAAGATATATTTCTGCTGGCGGGCATCCTCCTGGCCATGCTGCAGATGGACCGCAGGCTGGCCCTGGTGAGCATGGTCACCCTGCCGCTGATCGGCGCAGCCACCGTTCTCTTCCGGATTAAAGCCCGGCAGGCCTACCGCCAGGTGAGGACAAAGCTGGCCGCCATCAATGCCGACCTGCAGGAAAATATCTCCGGCATGCGCATTATCCAGATCTTTAACCAGCAGTTAAACCAGTACCGGCAGTTCGACCGGATTAACCGGGAACACTACCAGGCGAACATGCAGGAAGTCTGGACCTTCGCCGTTTTCAGGCCCACCATAGACCTCTTCCAGTCCTTCGCCATCGCAGTGCTGCTGTGGTACGGCGGAGGGCAGGTGATCCGGGGCGCCCTGCAGTTTGGAGTGCTCTTTGCCTTTATCAACTATATCCAGCAATTCTTTCGCCCCATCAGCAGCATGACCGAGAAGTACAACGTGATGCAGTCGGCCATGGCCTCCTCCGAACGGATTTTTCAACTGCTGGATAGATCCGAGATCATCTCCGACCCGGATATGCCGGTCTGGCTGCCGGAGATCAAAGGCCGGGTGGAGCTGAAAAATGTCTGGTTTGCTTACGAAGGGGAAAACTGGGTGCTGAAAGATGTTTCTCTGGCCGTAGAGCCGAACCAGACCGTCGCCCTGGTCGGGGCCACCGGCGCCGGCAAGAGCTCGATTATCAACCTGCTCTCCCGCTTTTACGATGCGCAAAAGGGCAGCATCCTCATCGACGGCATCGATATCCGCCGCCTGAAAAAAGAAGAGCTGCGCCGCCAGATTGGGGTAATTCTGCAGGACGTTTTCCTCTTCAGCGATACCATTGCCGGCAATATTAGCCTGAATAACGAGGAAATTTCCCTGGACCAGGTTAAGCATGCCGCCCGGCTGGTACATGCGGACGACTTTATTTCCCGCCTGCCGGATAAGTATAGGCACCAGGTTGAGGAGCGGGG
>JAAZHP010000042.1 GCA_012510625.1 Bacillota bacterium | reverse complement strand
CCGCATTTCGTCCATGTAGACAATGCGGTCTTCATGCTGCGACCTGTCCGCGGCAAAAGCCAGGAGATGGCTTTCCAGGGAGGCGCGGGCGGAGGTGAGCACTTCAGGGCCTTCTGGACTGGAAGAGGCGCCATCGAGAGAAGCCATTAGCGATTCCATCAGCCCCTCATCGCCCCCGCCGTGACCCCGCAGATCCAAGTCCAGATCCAGAAGCAGCTTTTTTCGCACCTGGTGGTGATCATAAACGATGATCTCCTGGTGCTCGGTGGTGAGCTTGCCGAAAAGGGTGCCCCCGGTCCCCTCTATGCGGATCCAGCGGCCCTCGGAGGATGCAAAGCCATGCAGGGTCAGCGAGGCGGTTGCTCCTCCAGCAAACTCCATATTAACCACCTGGTGGTCATTGACGTCATTATCGCAGAAAAAGACACAGCGGCCGTAGGGCCCTTCCCGCAGCGCCTGCAGCTTGGCTTCCCTGCTGGAGGGCGCATCGGTGATGGTCGAAACGGGCCATTGATCCCAGTTGCCCAGTGTTTTCAAGGGAGAATAAAGCCTGCCCAGTCCATTGACCAGTCCCGGGCAGCGCAGTGCGGCGCCGGCCAAAAGCCGATTATGGAAATAGCGCGAGCGTGTGCCGATCTGCAGCAGCGGTTCCGCTTTTAAGTAAATCCGCGGCGCCGCCCACAGGCAGGTGTCCAGGTGCGGGCACCCCTCCAGGCAGCGCTTCGCCGCTCCCGGCGGCGCGTTTTCCGGCCGGTAAAAAAAGAGCCCTCCAAATGAGCTGACCTTAAGCGCCGGGGCGCCGATCAACCAGTAGATGAGATCGAGGTCATGACAGGTCTTGGCCAGAACTATGGGGCTGGACTCGTCCGCGCGGCGCCAGTTGCCGCGCACGTATGAATGGGCAAAATGCCAGTAGCTGACATTTTCACTGTGATTGATATTGACGATGCGGCCGATCAATCCCCCCGCCACGGCCGCCTTGATAGTTTGAAAGAATCTTGTATAGCGGAGAACATGGGCGACCCGTAGCTGCCGGCCGGCCTTTTCGGATGCCTCAACCAGCCGGCGGCAGTCCGCCTCCGTAACGGCCATGGGCTTTTCCAGCAGGACATGGTAGCCCAACTCCAGCGCAGCCAGGGCCGGTGCAGTATGCAAGCGGTCCTGGGTCGCAATGAAACAGATGTCGGCCATCCGTCCTGCAGCAAAGAGCTCCTCCCAGCCCGGGTAACATCTCTCCGGCGGAAGACCGTGTGCTGCGGCAAAGGCTTCACGACGCGCAGTCAGCGGCTCGGCCACGGCAGCAAATTTTAACCTGTGACTGTTTTCCAGAGCCCAGGCACCGTAGGCATCCTTGCCCCGGTTGCCGGCCCCTACCAGGACCGCTGTTATCATGGGCCGCACAGCACCTCCCCGGCCTTCTTCAATATCTCCATCTCCGTCCCGCGAATAACATTAAAGCCGGTCAGGCTACGGTAAAGATTTCGCCATCTGCTGACTATATGCCTGCACACCTGGAACGGCTGAAATATAAAAATATCTGCTGACCAGCATAAACATCTGATAAGTGACCGCAGCAATATATCAGGCAACAAATAGAAGCAACACACCGATGCCAAATTCATCATTATAGTATATCATTCTTTCTTGGACGTGCGGGTACAGCCACAGACAACAGCAGTACTATAGAGAACAGGAATGCCGCTCCCCCAAGCCACACAGACAGAACCGGAAAAACCGAAGTTATAAATAAGTATTCCTGGCAAGCGCACCAGATTAGAATTCCGAGCAAAATAGATGCTGCGCTAACTCGAAGCAGCCTGAATCCAGTTCTTTTTTGCTGATAAAAGGCCAAGACCAGCCTCAACATCACCATTAGGCTTGCCGAGACCATCATGCCGATCACGACACAAAGTACATAGTGCCCCCAGATAATCCTTCCCATGCCGACAGAAGGAAAGCCTCGCCACTGCGCCCAGTCACTTAAAACATAGGCAATGAAAGGCCAGCTTCGCTGGCTGTTTGTGAGAATCACGATGGCGTCACCTGTCTCCGGCACAGCCTGCAAATGCGTCATGATGCCATTGCCCTGGCCGCCGTGAGAAACTGAAAGCGCACCGTTTGGCAGCTTTTCGATATAGTGACCAAATCCATACGCTTCAAATATCAAACCGTAAATGCCGATTTTATGGCTCTCAGGTTGATACATTCGATTAATGCTCTCGATACTTAGAACAGGGTTTTCCTGCAAGCCCGCTACCGCAAAGCGGGCAATATCGTGAGCTGTGGCAAACAGACCGCCTGAAGCCTTTGAGGGATAGAGATAGACAGGAACCGGTTCCCCTCTGAGGTTATACCCCGTGGGTGGGTAAGGCTTCGCCGCCGTGTCTATGTCAAAGAAGGAGCTTTCCATGCCCAGCGGAAGTAAAACTTCCGTGCGCATATATTCTGAAAAGCTTTGTCCAGTGACATCCTCGATTAATATTTCTAATAGGTTATAGCCTGTGTTAGAATACGAAAATCCTGTCCCCGGTTCACGCATCAGCACCGCTTCCCCGGTCATCACATCCCGGTTGGAGGGCATCACCTCGCCGGGGGAATAGATGTTGGTGAAATCCCCCAATGGCATCCCCGAAGTGTGACTTAAAAGCTGCCGTACCGAAATTTTTTCTGTCGGATAGTCAGTCAACGGAAATTGCCAGCTTTTTAGATACTGCGACACCGGAGTATCCAGGTCGATGAGACCCTTTTCTGCAAGCCGCATAACTCCCCAAGCTGTAACAGGTTTTGTAATGGATTGAACACTCATGGCTGTGTCGACCGTCAGCGCTCTGCTGCTTGCCATATCAGCATAACCGTAGCCTTGTGTCCATGCGATTTCGCCGTTCTTAACAAGAGCGATGTTGCAGCCCGGAATACTATACTGCTTCATCAGAGCGGGAATGCGCTCGTCCATATATGACTTAAATTCGTCAAGCGGCGCATCGGCACGCATATTCCGCTTAATTTGCAGACTGCCGGAAAACAGCATGACGAACAAGCTAATTATTACGGATATAAAGATAAACCATATCCACATCCTGTGGTCCCCAAGAATTCTTATTTTTTCATACTTACACCTCATAATTTCTCACCGCTCGCACGCACATTCCACTCCAGCGATGTTTCCGCTTTGCCTTGCCTGCCGATATGCTTTGTGACTTTGGCGGCAATAGTCCCGGTAAAATGACGCTTCCTTGCACAGTATCACGGATGGCTTCGGCCAGTTTTATCCCGCTGATGTCCTTCAGAAAATACCCCGAAGCACCGTGGGTTATGGTACCGGGAATGGATTCATCGTCATCAAATGTGGTTAATGCCAAAACCGCTGTTCCGGGAAAATCTCGTTTGATCAGGCGTGTAGCCTCCACTCCGTCCATTTCTGAAATCAAAACGTTGCAAAGTCCATGGCCGATTTTTTCTGAACAGCTATAAAGAAATCACAGGCCGTTCTTGTATTCTAT
>JAAZHP010000274.1 GCA_012510625.1 Bacillota bacterium | reverse complement strand
GGACGCTTCTTATTTCACCGAACCTTCAATCTGCTCGATCAAAACTTCGGTAAAAGGCTGCCGGTGTCCCTGTTTACGGCGGTAATTCTTCTTCGCCTTATACTTGAAGACAACAATCTTGCGCGCGCGGCCCTGGGCTGTTACTTTGCCCTTAACCCGGCAGCCGTCAACGTAAGGATGGCCGACCCTGGTTTCTGTGCCGTCGCTGTAAAGCAAAACACGGTCAAATACTACATCTTCTCCCTTTTCAGCCGGCAGCTTCTCTACGCGTACCGCCCGGCCTTCCTCCACGCGGTATTGCTTGCCGCCGGTCTCAATGATGGCGTACATCTTGAAACCCCTTCCTCTAGGGACTCGCCGAAGCAGGCACCGAACCGGTTTTATCAGCCCTCTTCGAGCGGTTATAAAGAATCCACGCCGATTTTAGCACGCGCCGCCGCCTTTGTCAAACCGCGTCATCAGAAGACGGGGCAGATTTTGCAAAGTGACGCCTGCGTTTTTTCTTCCCTGCAGCGACGGGGACAGCCCGGGCAAAAGTCCGGCACACTTCGGTGATCTCCGCCCGCACCACCTGGCTGACCAGTTCTCCCGCTCCGGCCACGTTGATCACATAACCGTGAATCCGGGCAATCCCGTTTTCAGGAGCGCTGGTATGAGGTTCTTCAATAAAAAGCTCCAGCACATCGCCTACCGAAACAGGAAAAGCCAGCTTTTCAATCTCTTTTAAACTCCCCGCGGCTATGACGCGGTACTGCTCGATATGCATATCCTCGGCGCCGCGGATGAAGATATGCTTGCCCAGCTCCTCTTCCATCTTTTTCAGATTACCGCCGCCCGTCCCGATGATGATGGAGGCCACTTCGTGGTGCATCTCCACCAGGATCGCTTCCCGCGGCGATTTCTGCAGCGTTTTTTTCAGCTCCCGCTCGATGCGGGTGGAGGCGGCCAGTGGTGTAAAAACCCGCCCTCTCCCGTTGCAATAAGGACAGTGCTGCTGCAGAACCTCGGACAGATCCTGGCGCACTTTTTTGCGGGTCATCTCCACAAGGCCGAGGCTGGTCAATCCCAAAACATAAGTTTTGGTGCGATCATGTTTGATCGATTCGTTGAGCCTGCTTAAAACCTTTTTGCGGTGCTCTTCAATGGTCATATCGATGAAATCAACGATAATAATGCCGCCGATATCGCGTAAACGAATCTGGCGGGCAATCTCTTCCGCCGCTTCAAGGTTGGTTTTTAAAATTGTATCGGCAAGATTGCGACGCCCGGTATAGCGTCCCGTGTTTACGTCAATCACCGTCAAGGCTTCGGTTTCGTCAAATACCAGGTAGCCGCCGCTTTTTAACCAGACCTGGGACTGGAGGGCCTTCTCCAGCTCTTTTTCCACGCCGAAGCGCTCAAAAATAGGCTCGGCGCGGTCGTAGAAGCGCACCTTTTTCTTCAACTGGGTCGAAAAACAGTCCAGAATTTCAAGTACTTTTTCGTATTCATGCTCATCGTCAATTAAGAAGCTGCTGAAATCCTCTACAAATAGATCGCGGGCAATGCGGCAGGTTAAAGCAAGATCCTGGTATAAAATAGCGGGCGCCGTCTTCTGTTGAAAGCGGGCCAGGACGCGATGCCACAGCTGCATTAAAAATTGCAAATCCTGGGCCAGGGACTGCTCGTCGGCTCCCTCGGCTACCGTGCGCACGATCAAGCCTATATCATCAGGGCGAATCTTCTCGGCTTCGCGCCGCAGCCTCTCTTTCTCGGTTTGACTCTCTATGCGCCGGGAAACCCCGATATAATCGGCACCCGGCACCAGAACAAGGTAGCGTCCCGGAAGAGTGATCTGGCCGGTCACCCTGGCGCCCTTGTTCCCAAAAGGTTCTTTTACCACCTGGACAATGATCTCCTCGCCCACTTTCAGCAGTTTCTCAATAGCCGAGCGGCTCGGGGGAGGCGTTTCATCGTTATGGATATCCGTATAGACATCATCAACATATAGAAAAGCGTTTTTCTCCAGGCCGATATCGACAAAGGCCGCCTGCATGCCCGGAAGAACATTGGCCACAATTCCCTTGTAGAGATTGCCCACTATGCGATGCTCCAGCGGCCGTTCAATGTAGAGCTCAACAAGCTTGCCGTTTTCAAGAATGGCCACCCGCGTGGCCCGGTTGTTGCAATTGACAATAATTTTTTTATCCATTCGCCTTTTTTTCACCTCCTTCGGGAAAAGGCTCAACTAAAGTCTCTTTGTAAATATAGAGGCCCTGGCGGTGCAATCTCCAGAACCGCTCTCCCGGGTTTTTCTCCCCCGGCAGCAGCTGATCCAGGAAGCGGAACGGTGAAACGCCGCCTTTGCTGCCCACTTGCAAAAGCAGGCGAAGCGCCGGTCCATGCTCTCCCGGCGGCAGCAGTTCTGCCGAAAAAACAAAGGCCCGTATATTCTGTTCGGTCACTTTCCCCCTTTTGTTAAAACGGCGGATTATAATTTTCGGCTGTGCGAGAAGCTTATCCAAAGATTCACGCAGCGCTTCCGCCCGGGGAACTGAACTTTTGTCCCTCCAGAAAGCGTGGTAAAGAGCGGCATTAACTTCCGCCGCCAGCGGAGGCTCATCCGCCGCTACGGTGACAGCGCCGGTCAGGGCAAGGCCCCCGGGCAGCTGCTCGCCAAGGCGGCGCGCAAAAGAGGCGGGGGCAACCGAATCGGCCAGATATACTTCACCGTACTCCCTTGAAGCGGTAGCCCCGACGGGCAGCGGCGCGGCCAGGCTTAACCTGGGCCGCGGGCTGAAGCCAAGTGTATAAGCCAGCGGCAGCCCAGCGCGGCGCATGGCCCGCTGAAAAAGTCGCAGCATGTCCAGATGCGACAGAAAGCGCAGCTCCTTGCCGCGGGCATAGCGAAAACGAATTCGATTCATCATTGCACCTCATGTGACTTCAGGGAAGGCTGTCCTGCCGGGCCCGGCGATACTCCCTGATCAATATTTCTTTGCTGATTCCACTGTAAAGGTGGTCCCAGGGCAGCGGAGCGGTCTCGTCCAAGCGCCGGTAAGCATAGTCTTCCGGGTTTATGCCCATTTCATCAAAAGCGTCCAGCCATCTCTGCAAGGAAAAGTGTTCCGACCAGCCGTCAAAGCGGCAGCCACTCCTCCAGGCCCTTTCCAGCAGCGGCGCCAGGCGGCGGTCTCCGCGGGCAAATACCGCTTCCAGAAAGCTGTTTTCGGCATCATGCCAGCTCATATTAATCCTGCGCTCCCGGCGCAAGAGATCGCGAAGAAGCTTCTGGCGCCTCCTGACCTCGGGCATAATTAGCTGCGGCTCCCACTGGAAAGGGGTGTGCGCTTTCGGCACAAAAGTGGAAACGCTTATCGCCAGGCGGATGCGCCGGTTTTGATTTTTGCTGATGCGCCGCATCAGTTCCTCGCAGAGAGCGGCAATTCCCCGGACATCTTCATCCTCTTCCGAGGGAAGGCCGATCATAAAGTAAAGCTTGAACGACTGCCAGCCGGCGGCAACGGCGTCGCCAACTGCTGTAAAAAGATCGTCATCACTGATATTCTTCCCAATCACCCGGCGCAGCCGCTCCGTGCCCGCCTCCGGGGCAAAAGTCAGGCTGCCCCGCCGCCCCTGGTGAAACTGTTGGGCCAGCTCCACCGAAAAGGAATCGAGGCGAAGCGATGGGAGGGTGAACCTGACATTTTCCGCGGCATGTTCCGCGTGGAGGCTGCCGATGAGGGTATCGATTCCCGGGTAATCGCAGCTGCTCAGCGAAGCCAGGGAAAGCTCTTCGTAGCCGGTGGCCTGCAGCATTTCCCGGGCAATTTGTTTCACTCTTTCAGGGCTGCGCCGGCGAACAGGCCGGTAAATTATGCCGGCCTGGCAAAAACGGCAGCCCCGGCTGCATCCCCGGAAAAGCTCGACCATGCCGCGGTCATGTACCGCCTCGATATTGGG
>JAAZHP010000041.1 GCA_012510625.1 Bacillota bacterium | reverse complement strand
ACCCGGGGCCGGATCAGTTCGGGATTTGGGATGCGCCGCAATCCATTCGGGGGTGGCAGCCAGTTTCATTACGGCATCGATATTGCCGGGACACACGGCACGCCTGTTTATGCCACAGCGAACGGGCAGGTCTCTTTTGCCGGGTACCGCGGCGGTTTTGGCAACCTGGTGATCATCAGTCACGGCTATGGCTTTCAAACTTACTACGCCCACCTTTCCGGTTTTGCTGTTTCAAACGGTCAGTGGGTCAAGCGGGGCCAGGTGATCGGGTATATGGGCCGGAGCGGAAGGGCTACGGGGACTCATCTCCATTATGAAGTTCATGTCAACGGGGTGGCGGTAAACCCCTATCGATACTTGTAATAAAAAGCTTAAGGAGGCAGCAGCAAATGTTAAAAAAACCCCCCATTGAAACACCGCCTGATAAAGTGAACACGGTAATTGGGAAGGATACATATTTCAAGGGGTCGATCAAAGCAAAAGGATTAATCCGCATTGACGGGGAGATGGAGGGTGAAATTGACACCCAGGGGGATGTCATTATCGGTGAAGGCGGCAGGGTGAACCTCGATCTTAAGGCGCGCCACGTGGCCATTGCCGGAAGATTTGAAGGGAATCTTGAAGCAGTGGGGAAGCTGGAAATTCGAAGCAGCGGCATCGTTGTAGGTAGTGTAAAAACCAATGCCGTGGTGCTTGATGATGGGGCGATTTTCTCCGGAAACTTGGAGATGAAGGAGAAGGACCAGCAGGTCAAACCCTTGCTGAAAAGAGTTGGCGCCGTAGATGAGGCGTCTAAAGATAAAAACAAATAATGTAAATACTTAAACAAGGCGGCTCCCGGATTTTCGTTCAGGTCTGGTTGAGGGCGCGCTGCAGCCCGCGGGCTATAACCATGGCAATTTCAAATACATGAAAAAGCCGGGTGCTCTGTAAGACCATCTGTTCCATAAAGCCGCCGAGATTGACAATGCCGCTTAAATAAATATGTCCTACCGGCGGCAGTTTTTTATTTACTCCGGCCCCGGGCATGAGAGGTCCCCTGCCAACCTCGATTAGCCCTACGCTGCCCGGCTTTCCCAGCGAGGCATCTACAGCGATCACCAGCGGCTGAGCGAGATCATTTTTTAATCGCTTAGTATATTGTTCAAGGTTCAGAGCGTGAACAGGATCCGCCAGTGTCCCCCAGACCGATGTCCGGGGAAGCGAAAGCTGTTTTAGATAGGCGCCGACCAGCGGTCCGAGTGAATCCCCGGTGGAGCGGTCTGATCCAATACATATTACCAGGCGCTGCCGATTACGCTCCTTCAGGCCGGACATCAAGATAGTGATAGCTCCCGCAATTTTATCCACGGCTTTGAGATCCTTGCAATTAACTCGCAGAACGGTACCGTTTTCCAGCCTCTCCGGGCAGGGAGGTGTGGCCAACAAATCTACCATGGGCATGTTCCCCTAAAGCTTTTGATACCTTAGTTATATTAAAAGAGCTTTTTAAATATGTATGAAAGAACCTGGATACGTTAAGGAAGATAAATAATACAATGCTTTGGCTGGATCTGGCAGTGAGCTGCCTGCTCGCGTGGGGGGCGGTAACAGGATATCATGCTGGCTGGAGAAAAAGCTCATACAGCCTGGGAGGGCTTCTCTGTGCCGCCGCGGCTGCTTTTCTGGAGAGGGCGGATCTCAGAATCTTTTGGGCCGGGCATTCTCCGCTGGAGGAAACCATAGCAGCCATGGTAAACAGCCGCCTGGCGCTGCCTGTCAGCGGCGGTGGAGGAGGGGTATTGCCGGGCTTGGAGCTGCCCGCATTTTTACGGGAGGCGCTGTATACGGGGACAACTGTGGCTGCAGCAGGCAACCCGCAACTGCTCGCGGATATGCTGGCAGAGATGATGAGCTGTACCGCCGCCTTCCTGGCCGGTTTTTGCCTCTGGCACGGTTTTTTTCATCTCTGTGGAATGATTTTTTCCGGAAAAAAGAGCGGCAGCTTAAGTGGGCCGGCCCGGTGGGGGGGGGCCCTGGTAGGCCTGGTCAGACAGTGCTGCTGTGCCGCACTGCTCATTGGCACGGCTGCACCCTTGGCCTGGCTCTGGGGGTTCCCTTCCGGCCTGCTGCAGCTTGAAAGGACTCTGCTGGCCCATTGGGGCTGGCAGCTCTTTGCATGCCTGGGGATCTGGTTTTAAGCTGCCCGGCAGGAATTAAGAAGAAAAGGAAGAACTATATACTCTTGTAATTGAACCTGAGAGTCTCAAAAAGTGAGGGAGAGAGATGCTGATTGTCTTGTTGGGTCCTCCGGGTGCCGGCAAAGGCACTCAGGCGGAGCGGCTGGTCAAGCAATTTCATCTGTCCTATATTGCCACGGGCGATATTCTCCGCGCGGCTATAAAGAGCGGGACTGCCTTGGGGCAGGAGGCGCGTGGGTATATGGAGCGGGGACAGCTGGTTCCGGATGAGATTGTGGTGGGGATCGTTCGGGAGCGGCTGTCGGATCCGGATTGTGCAGGCGGCGCCATCCTGGACGGCTTCCCCCGGACAGTGGCACAGGCCAACTCGCTGGATAGGGTTCTGGGAGATATGGGTAAAAAGTTGGACAGGGTTATATATATCGAAGTTGAGGAAGAGGAGCTGGTTACTCGACTGACCGGGCGAAGGGTATGCCGTGATTGTGCCGCCAACTATCATATAAAATTTAATCCTCCCAAGGTGCGCAATGTCTGTGACCAGTGCGGCGGGGAGCTTTACCAGAGAGAAGATGATTCTCTCTCCACGGTTCAGGAGCGGCTCCAGGTCTACCGGGAACAGACCGCCCCGCTTATTGACTACTACAGGGGCCAGGGAATAATTGTTGTGATTGACGGAAACAGGGAAATCGATGAGATCTATGCCGAAATTAGCGCCGCTCTTGAAACGGGGTCTGCCTAGTGAACACTTACCGCATCGGGCAGGTTGTCCAGATGAAAAAAGATCATCCCTGCGGCGCCAACCGCTGGCAGATTATCAGGGTGGGGATGGACTTCCGGATCAAGTGTCTCCAGTGCGGCCGCAGCGTTTTATTGCCGCGGTCCCGCTTTGAGCGGCGGGTAAAGAAGATCCTGGCCGAAGCCGAGTGCGAAAATAATTAAGGAGGAGACAGGTTGTCCTGGAGCTGCGGGATCGTCGGCCTGCCCAATGCCGGCAAATCAACACTTTTTAAAGCGCTTACGGCCATCGATGTGAACATAGACAGCTATCCCTTCACCACCATTGATCCCAATGTGGCGGTGGTTTCCCTGAAAGATAGCCGCCTTGAAGCCCTGGCGGCGCTCTGTTCCTCAAAAAAGATCACCCCGCCGGCAATACGCATCGTTGATGTTGCCGGCCTGGTGAAAGGCGCCAGCCGGGGGGAGGGGCTGGGAAACCGCTTTTTAGGAGAGCTGCGCAATGTAGATCTGCTCATCCATGTTGTAGCGGGCTTTGAACACCCTCATGAGGCGGGAAATGATCCGGCATCCCGGGCCGAGGTGGTAAATCTTGAGCTTACTCTTGCCGACCTGGAAACGGTCTCCAGGCGCAAAGAGAAGCTCCAGCCGCAGTTGAAAAGCGGCAGCCGTGAAGCCGCCATGGAGCAGCTTTTCCTTAACCGCCTTGAAGAGCACCTGCAGAAGGGGTTGCCGGCCCGCCTGTTGGCCCTGGATGACGCCGGAAAGACGTTCATGGATCAGCTCTTCCTATTGACTTCGAAAAGGATGGTCTATGTCTTCAACGGGCCGGAAGATGGCGTCTCCGCAGAACCGCCGCCGGAACTGCTCGAACTGGCCCGGGCTGAACAGGGCCCGCTGGTTTCCCTATCCGCCCGTCTCGAAGCGGAAATTGGAGAGCTTCCCGGCGACGAAAAGGAGCTCTTTTTGCAGGAGTACGGCCTTGAAGAGCCGCGGGTGGAGAAGCTGCTGCAGGAGTGCCGGCGGCTCCTGGGGCTCATCGCCTTTTACACGGTGAAAGGTGAGGAAGCGCGCGCCTGGCTTATCCCCGGGGGGACGACCGCCCTGGAAGCGGCCGGCAGGGTGCATACAGATATGGCCCGTGGATTTATCAACGCCGAGGTAATCGCCTGGGATCGCCTGATCGAGGCCGGCGGCATTGCGGCAGCACGTGAACTGGGAGCAGTGCGCACCGAAGGCCGCGATTATCTTGTAGCCGACGGCGAAGTGCTCTATTTCCGCTTCCGGGGCTAGACATTGACCGGAATGCGTGGCAAGTAAAGGGCTGTCAACGGCCAGTGAAAATGTCACCCTAAAAATGCTTGAAATGGACTGAGAAAATGTCACCCCTTTAGTTATGTTTTGAAGCGTATCTTCGGAGATATCGTTCTTTGACATACAAATCTGTTT
>JAAZHP010000273.1 GCA_012510625.1 Bacillota bacterium | reverse complement strand
TGGCTCTCGGTGAGAAGCTGGGCGCCTTTGCCCTGACCGAGACCACCGCCGGAACCGATGCGGCCGCGGGTCAAGCCACGGCGAAGCTGGACGGTGACAGCTATATCCTAAACGGGACCAAAATCTTTATTACCAACGCCGGCGAGGCCGAGATTTACATTGTTTTCGCCCTGACCGACCCGGAAAAGAAAGCCCGGGGCATGAGCGCCTTTATTGTGGAGAAGGGAACTCCGGGCTTCACCTTCGGCAAGAAAGAGCAGAAGATGGGGCTTCGCTCCTCGCCGACGCTGGAGATTATCTTTGAAGACTGCCGGGTCCCCAGGGAAAACTTGCTCGGCAGCGAGGGAGAAGGGTTCAAAATTGCCCTGAGCACTCTTGACGGTGGGCGCAGCGGCATTGCCGCCCAGGCGGTGGGGATCGCCCAGGGCGCCCTGGATGAGGCCGTGGCTTACGCGCAAAGCAGGGAGCAATTTGGCCAGCCCATTGCCAGGTTTCAGGCCATCTCCTTTATGCTTGCCGACATGGCCACGAAAGTGGAAGCTGCCCGGCTGCTGACTTACCAGGCCGCTTTTCTTGAAAGCAAGGGGCTGCCTTACGGCAAGGCATCGGCCATGGCCAAACTTTTTGCTTCCGAGGCGGCGATGGAGATTACCACAAACGCTGTGCAGATCTTCGGCGGCTACGGCTACACCCGGGATTACCCGGTGGAGCGCTTCATGCGCGATGCCAAGATCACCCAAATTTACGAAGGAACCAGTGAAGCACAGCGAATGGTTATTTCACGTTACCTCCTGAAAGGATAATCCGGCTGAAATGAGTTAAATGCCCGGCATACCGGATGGTTTTTCATGCAGAAAGGAGCAATAGAGAAGGCATGGTTGAAGAAACGAATAAAGGCCTGGTGATGGTCTATACCGGCGACGGAAAGGGGAAGACCACTGCGGCAGTGGGCCAGGCGCTGCGGGCCTTGGGACACGGTTTCCGGGTCTACATGATCCATTTCATGAAAGGCCGCGATTACGGTGAATTTTTAGCCGCAGAGAAGCTGCCGCGGCTTACTGTTGACCGGGCGGGAAGGGACTGCTTTGTCAACCGTGAGAACCCCGATCCGGTGGACATCGAGCTCGCCCGCGAGGGCTTTTCCCGGGCGGTCAAGGCCGTTAAAAGCGGCGACTATGACCTGGTAGTGCTCGACGAGATCAACGTGGCCGTTGATTACGGGTTGATCCCGGAAGCGGAGCTGCTAAAACTATTGGAAGAGAAGCCGCCGGGAGTTGACCTGATCCTTACCGGGCGGGGCGCTTCGCCGGAGCTGATCAAGCGGGCGGACATGGTCAGCGAAGTGTTGATGATCAAGCATCATTACAATAGCGGTGTTGCCGCCCGCAAGGGGATAGAGTATTAGGGAACAAGTTCCTTACACATGTGCCGGGTCATGCCTGCATGAAGGATGCCTTTAAATCGAGCCGATGGTGGTGTGCGGATGGAGCAGGTCGAAGAGCTGTTGCAGGGGAGCCGGCGGGCGCTGGCCCGCCTCATCTCGCTGGTGGAAAATAACGACCCGCGGAAAGAGGAAATCATGCGGCAGCTGTTTCCCTATACTGGAAAGGCCTATCTTATCGGGATTACCGGCGCCCCCGGAGCGGGAAAAAGTTCGCTGGTAGACCGGCTGCTCACCGGGATGCGCCGGAGCGGTTTCACAGTAGGCGTAATCGCGGTTGATCCCACCAGCCCTTTCACCGGCGGGGCGATTTTGGGAGATCGTATTCGCATGCAGGAGCATGCCCTTGACAGCGGTATTTTCATCCGCAGCATGGGGACGCGCGGCAGCCTGGGGGGGATTTCCCGGGCTGCGCGCGAGGCAGTGCAGGTAATGGACGCCTTCGGCAAAGATATCATCATCATCGAAACGGTGGGGGTGGGGCAGTCGGAAATTGATATCGTTAAGGCTGCCGACAGCACCGTGGTGGTGCTCACCCCTGCCGGGGGCGACAGCGTTCAGACGATCAAGGCCGGGATCATGGAGATCGGCGATATCTTCGTGGTAAACAAGTGCGATCTCCCGGGAGCGGAGCGCACTGTCGCCGAAGTAAAGCTGATGCTGGATCTCAAAGAAGAGCCCGGCTGGCGCCCGCCGGTCATCCCGGTAATGGCGCTGCGCGGCGAGGGGGTCGACGAACTCTGTAATTCGCTGCGGGAGCACCGGGATTATTTGCAGCGCCAGGGCCTGCTGGAAGCAAGGCGCCGGGAGCGGGCCGGGCGCGAACTGGGCGAGCTGGTTGAGTTCCTGGTCAAAAGCAGGGTCTGGGACAGTATAAAGACGCAGATTTCACTGGATCAATTTATCGAGGCTATCGCTCTGCGGCGGCGCGATCCATACAGCGCTGCGCGGGAACTGCTCCGGCAGATAAATTTTCCCCATTAGGAAATCCCGGGGAAAGGATGAGGAGGAGGAGCGATGCCCGAAGATGTGAGGAGGGCCTTAGGGTCCGATGAGGAATTAGCGCGTGTTGAAGAAAAGTGGAGGGAGTTGACGGACCCGGCCCGGGAGCGCCTAGGGCCCTTTCAGACTGTTTCCGGAAAAGAGATTAAAGATCTCTACACGCCGCGCGATGTTGAGGGCCTGGACTACCTGCGCGACCTGGGCTTCCCCGGAACCTATCCCTTCACACGGGGCGTGCAGGCGAACATGTACCGCGGGCGGCTCTGGACCATGCGACAGTTTTCCGGTTTCGGAGATGCCGCCGATTCCAACCGGCG
>JAAZHP010000040.1 GCA_012510625.1 Bacillota bacterium | reverse complement strand
TGCCGAAGTGGCGGAACTGGCAGACGCACACGACTCAAAATCGTGCGGGCTCAGCCCATGTGGGTTCGACTCCCACCTTCGGCACCAAGGCAATAACGACGGGGTTTTTAAGGCCATCCTTAAAAACCCATTTTTATTACACGACCATAAGCCAGAAGTGCCACTTCGGCCGCTTTAGCGAGCGGACCGACGAAAACCAGCTCCAGCTTTTCAACGAAGCCGATGCCGAATGCAAACCATCAGCGCCGGAGCCAATCATGGAAGAGATCACCTACCGGCGGCCGAAGCAAAAAGGCAAGCGCGACGAGCGGCTAAAAGACTGCCGGTAGAAAGAAAAGAAGTATTTTTATTCGGATAGGTGGAAAGATAAGATTGCCGCGAGATAAAAAGTAATCCATCATGAAGGAGACTAAAGGATGGCAGATAATGGAATCAACAAAGAAATAATTAAATCTCTTAATCAGCTTTTACAGGGAGAATATATGGCAGTTGAGAGTTTCAATAACTTTATATCTAGGTTAGAAGATGAAAAAGTTGAGCAATCTTTTAAAGAAGTTCAGAAACAACATAGAGAAAATATTGACAAACTAGCAAGCTATATTCAGGATATAGGTGGGCGGCCAGAAGAAAATCTTGGATTAAAAGGGAAAATGGGAGATGTTAAAATTAATATGGAGTTAGGTTCGAATGCAGATACTGTTGAAATTATAAAAAAAGCAGTAGAGGGTGAAACCCAAGGCGTTAATATGGCTGAAAAAGTTCTAAGAGGTGACCTTGATGATAAATCCAGGGATATAGCAGGTGAGATATTACACAAAGATAGGAGTTCCATTGATAAGCTGAATAGCTTACTTGATGCAATAAAAATAGAATCACCAGGCGGGCTAACCCCCTAACTTAAAACATTGGGGCCGTTTTGGAAATGCTTAGAATTACTGCATACAACTCAAAATCGTGCGGCTCAGACCATGTGGGTTCGCCCCCCACCCTCGATACCAAGGCAATAACGACGGGGTTTTTAAGGCCATCCTTAAAACCCCATTTTTTTACACGACCACTTATTGGGTCCAAGTCGTGCGCTAGCGTAAAAATCCAGGCGTGACGCACATTAAGCACCCATCCGCGCACTACTTTTTTACGCTAGGAGGCAACTCAATGCGCCACAAAAACAAACTTGGCCAGAAAGAAAACAAGCTTCCCGAATTGCTTGGACCCAGCCTGTCCTTCGATGAAGCGGTCGAGCTGTTTGTCAAAGAGCAGTTAATCTTAAACCGGACCCATAGAACGATCCATCTTTCTTGTAATTAAAATTGCGATCCAACAAAGCTGCGCGCTCAAATGTCGTGCTGTGTATTTGGGCAAGACCTTCTGCTATCTGAGTTATCAGTTTGGTCGGATAGCACTCGTGTTTTCTCATATATTCATCAAGTGTAACGCCCTTGATAAATGAAATGATCACATATGGAAAGGGAACAATATTCCTGGAAGAATTGAAACAAAACCTTAGGAACGGAGATCTTCCCCGACAGAAAATAGTACATTGATAGCTCAATGCTTTCTATCCCATTACTATACATTTAAGAAGAAATCTCCACCCACTGGCATGCTGCTCCACCAATCACCATGCTCTATTCGCCGGAGAGTAGGCGTGAGAGCTCCTTTACTTTTTTGTCACAATATAAAATGTGATCCATCTGTGTTTCCCCCCTGTATTTATTTCAATCATTGTGAATCAGCCTCAACGCTTCTTCCAAAGCGTCATTAGCGGAAATCTGTACATCCGGAAGAAGCGGCAAATTAGACTTAGATTCATCCGGTCGCATAAAATATTTATAGGATACGGTGAAGGCAAGCAATGCATTCGGCGTCTGAAAATACAGAACATCACCATAGGAAGATGGCATATTGCCAGGAATCTCTCCAACCACCGTACATAGCCCGTTATCTGAAAGCAACGTCGCAAAGTCCATAGCTGCGCTAAAGCTGTCTGTACTAGTCAGCACATATACATCTCCTGAAAACACAT
>JAAZHP010000039.1 GCA_012510625.1 Bacillota bacterium | reverse complement strand
TGGCTGCCTTTTTCTTTGAAAGCGACCAGGTGCGCCGGGCGGAATTTGATTATGTGGGCATTCAAAATCCCATCTATACCAATGCTGTAGGGCTGCTCTACTATGCATACAAGCAGCAGCCCAGGTATTACCAGGAACGCGGCACAGCGGGGTATAAGAAGAAACCGGGATTATGGCAGAGGTTTAAAGATTGGCTGAACGAGTATATTGAGTAAAATGCAGCTTCTGAAGGAGGTGTTCCGGAGAGATGATCGAATTTGACAATGAAAAAGCTCAATTCACCTCGATCAAGGTTGTCGGCATCGGAGGCGGCGGGAACAATGCGGTCAACAGGATGATCAACGCCGGCTTGAAAGGGGTTGAATTTATCACCGTCAACACCGATGCGCAGGCGCTTCACCTGGTGAGTGCGGGGGTAAAGCTGCAGATTGGCGAGAAGCTGACCAAGGGGCTGGGCGCCGGGGCCAACCCGGAGATCGGCCGGCAGGCCGCCGAAGAGAGCCGCGAGCTGATTAAAGAGAACCTGCGCGGTGCGGACATGATCTTCCTCACAGCAGGCATGGGTGGCGGCACCGGTACCGGGGCTACGCCGGTAATTGCCGAAGTGGCCCGCGAGCTCGACGCTTCTCCGCTAAAGCGCCCCCTGGTGGTGGGCGTGGTGACGAAGCCCTTCAGTTTTGAGGGACGGAAGCGTCAGCGGCAGGCCGGGGAGGGGATAGCCGCATTGCGCGATAAGGTTGATACCTTAATCACCATTCCCAATGATCGCCTTTTCCAGGTAATCGAGAAGCGGACGCCTATCCTGGAAGCCTTTCGAGTGGTCGATGATGTGCTCCGCCAGGCGGTGCAGAGCATTTCCGACTTAATTGCAGTCCCGGGATTAATAAACCTTGATTTTGCCGATATTCGCACGATCATGTCCGAAAAGGGGCCTGCGCTGATGGGCGTGGGCGAGGGCGGCGGCGAAAACCGCACCGCAGAAGCGGCCCAGGCAGCGATCAGCAGCCCCCTGCTGGAAACCTCCATCGAGGGAGCTACCGGTTTGCTGATTAATGTGACCGGCGGGCCCGATTTGAGCCTCTTCGAGGTCCAGGAGGCCGCCGATATTGCAAGCAACTCCATCGATCCCAACGCCGTGATCATATTCGGAGCCACAATTGACCCGCAGTTGCAGGACCGGGTCCGTGTTACGGTGATTGCCACAGGTTTTAAGGGAAAACCCCATGCCCAGCAGCAGGCGTTCCATGAACCGGGTTACAGTGATTATGCCCGCGGCAGAGATATTGACCGCCCGGCCTGGTCCCGTTATGGGGAACAGGCTGAAAAGATCGCCGAAAACTAATTTATTCCGGTAAAAAAGTTCTTTAACTGAAAAACTTTCCCGAATTAAGCGGGAAAGTTTTTTATCATATTATTTGGCTTAGGCTCTGCCAAACTGCGACAGACTTCTGCTATGCCGCCGCTTATAATAGGGCATATCTACGGAGGTCTGTTCATATATATTTAAGAACAAGCCCCTCCCGGCGGGGGTGTAAAAAATGTATCTTGACCTTCTATTTTTTCTCAACCTGGTGGTGCATTACTTTCTGTTGCTTTTCACGGCAAAGCTGTTTCACCGCAAAGTGGGTTTCGGAAGGCTGCTGGCCGGAGCGGCACTGGGCGTTCCGGCTGTCCTTCTCGTGATTTTTCCTCATCCGACATGGTTGACAGTGGTTGTGATTCTGGCGGCGCCCCTGCTGATGATTCTCTTCGCTTTACGGCCGCTGCGCCCGATGGAGACATTTTATTGCTGGGGTGTCTTTTTTCTCGCTTCCTTCACCGTCGCCGGAGCTCTCACCGCGATACTGAACTTTGACCTTCCCCGCCGCCTCTTTAACTTTCCAAGCGGCCTCTTCTTGATAGCGGGTACATGTATCTTGATTTACCTGCTCTTCGGCCTGCTAAGGCCGCTGTTTGAAGATAAAAAATGGCAAAGGCTCTGGCGGGCGGAGCTGCTGGTGGCCTGGCAGGGAAAAGAGAAAACCGTGCCGGCCTTACTGGACACGGGAAACCGGCTCCGGGACCCCTTTTCCGGCTTCCCGGTAATCGTTATAGATTACCGCAGCCTGGAGGGGCTGCTGCCGCCGCAGGTATACAGCTGCCTGGCTAAAGAGGGAGCGGAACCGTGGAGCGCCCTGGAGCAGCTGGCGGATCCGGCGCTGGCGCGCTCTTTTACCCTCATCCCTTGCCGGGGAATCGCCCGCAGAAGCGAGATTCTGCTGGGCTTTAAACCTGACGGTGTGGCATTTCTGGAAGGCGGCAGGAGCCGGCCCATCGGCACCCAGGTTTTTCTTGGGTTGACCCGGCATGGATTTGGGCCGGCGGCTGAATACCGGGCCCTGCTGCCGCCGGATCTGCTTCGCGCCGGTTAGCTTTAATTAACGGGGGTGCATTGATGAAAAGAAAGAAACTGTTGGTCCTGGGCCTGAAGCTTGTGTATCTCCGCCTGCGGCGTATTCTGGGCTTGGATTACCTGGATTATATCTACTATGTCAGCAGCAGTGAAGCGCTACCCCCACCGCTCAGCCTGGAGGAGGAGGGCTACCTGCTGGAAAAGCTGAAAAAGGGAGACGGGGCTGTCCGCACAATCCTCATCGAGCGGAACCTGCGGCTGGTTGTATATATCGCCAGAAAATTTGAAAATACAGGGATTAATATTGACGACCTGGTCTCTATCGGGACCATCGGCCTGATCAAGGCGGTGAATACCTTCGACCCTCATAAAAATATAAAACTGGCCACCTATGCCTCCAAGTGCATAGAAAACGAAATTCTCATGTTTTTAAGGCGCAACAACCGGGTGCGGACCGAGATCTCCTTTGACGAGCCGCTGAACGTGGACTGGGACGGCAACGAGCTGCTTCTTTCCGATGTTCTCGGCACCGAGGGAGACCTGGTCCTAAAAAATATTGAAAAAGAGGTGGAGAGGAAGCTGCTCTACCTGGCCATGGATAAATTGAGCTACCGGGAGCGGCGGATCATGGAGCTCCGCTTTGGACTGGTCAACGGCGTGGAGAAAACCCAGAAAGCGGTTGCCGAGCTGCTGGGGATTTCGCAATCCTATATTTCAAGGTTGGAGAAGCGCATTATCAAGAGGCTGCAGCGGGAGATCCGGAAGATGGAATAAGCTCATGATCGCCCGGCAGCGGCGGCGGTATAAAAAGCGCCTCCCGGGAGATACTCTAGTTATCTCTCAACAGCTGCGAGGGGCGAACAAATTGAACAAAGTGGAAATTTGTGGCGTAAATACGTCCAAGCTTCCAGTACTGAAGAACAAGATCATGCGGCAGCTTTTTGAGTCCATGCAGAAAGGAGACAGGCAAGCCCGGGAGAAATTAATTAGCGGCAACCTCCGGTTGGTTCTCAGCGTGATCCAGCGGTTTAACAACCGGGGCGAATATGTGGACGATCTCTTCCAGGTCGGCTGTATCGGCCTGATCAAAGCTATCGACAACTTTGACCTGAAGCAGAATGTCAAGTTTTCTACTTATGCCGTACCCATGATTATAGGAGAGATCCGGCGCTATCTCAGGGACAACAATCCCATCCGTGTCAGCCGCTCCCTGCGCGACATCGCCTACAAGGTCCTGCAGGTAAGGGATGTGCTGGCCAACAGATTTTCCCGCGAACCTTCCATCGGTGAAATTGCCTCCGAGTTGAACCTGAAATCGGAGGAGATAGTCAACGCGCTGGATGCAATCCAGGAGCCGGTATCTCTTTTTGAACCCATTTACCATGACGGGGGTGATCCCATCTTTGTCATGGACCAAATCAGCGATGAGAAGAACAACGATGAGCGCTGGCTGGAGATCCTGGCGATCAAGGAGGCCATGACCCGGCTTAGCGAGCGGGAAAAGATGATCCTGACGATGCGCTTCTACCGGGGGAAAACACAGATGGAGGTAGCTGATGAGATCGGCATCTCCCAGGCACAGGTTTCCCGCCTGGAGAAGGCCGCCCTGGGCCACCTGCGAAAACACGTTCAGTAGGAGGGCAGGAAATGCGCGGACGAATCATCTTCTTGGCGTTGCTGGCGCTGCTTGTCAGTGTTCTAATTTGCCGGCAGTTCTTCTTGCCGCAGCCGGTGACCGCCTACAACTCCGACAACCTCATCCTGCAGCAAGAGGCAGCTCCCAAGTAACAAGACCCCGGCGATACGGAACACTGGGGACCTGCCTGTTTGTTCCACATGGGACGCAGGGGAGGTACTATTTGTCCCATATTGTGCCCGGACTATTTCCAGGCCACGCTTACCACATAAAGCTGATATTATAATTATAAACATCTCATTTCTAATTTTTGTGACGGGTTTTTAAGTATAAACAAAGTTGAATTGCCTATCAGCGGCGGAGGGCGTATAATAGGCATAGATACCGCCGGGAGGAGAAAGCTGTTGATTAGAATAAGCGAATTGCGGGAACGAGATGTGGTCAATGTCAACGACGGCCGCAGGCTGGGGATGATCAGGGACCTGGAGCTCGACCTGGAAAAAGGAGCGATCAAAGCGATCATCGTTCCTGCAGCAGGAGGGATTTTGGGGAAGCTGTCCCGCGGCAAGGATTACCTCATTCCCTGGGAGAAAATTGTCAAGATTGGAGTAGACACTATTCTGGTAGACCACCCCGTTACGGAATAGAGGCCGGAGGTCGGATGTCAGAGGTCGGAAATATATGGTATAGGGGGCTGTCCACGAGGGCAGCCTTTAGTTTTTTACGGCACAGATTTGGGGCTGTTCTAAAAGTAAATGCATGGGATAGGCTTTTAAGTCCCCCTTTTCTAAAGGGGGACTTAGGGGGATTTGGGCATTTAAGGGATTCGCTTAATTTTGTTTTTATGGTTAATGTGATTAATGCAATTTAAATCCCCCCCGCCCCCCCTTTTTCAAAGGGGGGAGAATTTAGGAATCTTTTTAAAGGGAGATCAAAAAGCTGTTCCAAAGCCAGCCGGGATTTCCACTCCGCGGCAGGCATTTCATCTGTAGCCGTAGGGGCGGGCTTCCACGCCCGCCCGTTCAGGAAAACAGAAGCAAGAAGATAGAGGCAGGAAATTGCCCATTACCAAGGTTACCTGTTTTACCTGTTAAGGCAGGGTTCTAGTTGTAGAGGCCGGGCATGTCAGCTCGAACATTCCGGTTTGGCGCTTTAACGTCTGACTTCCGTCCTCCAATATGCGAGGCATGCCTCGCCCGCCGGTGAGGTACCGGGCACCGGTTTAGAAGAGGTTTTTTCTCTAAAGGCGGTATTTTATGTTTTACGGCACAGATTTGGGGCCGTTCTAAAAGTAAATGCATGGGCAGGCTTTTAAGTCCCCCTTTTCTAAAGGGGGATTTAGGGGGATTTGGGCATTTAAGGGATTCGCTTAATTTTGTTTTATGGTTAATGTGATTAATGCAATTTAAATCCCCCCCGCCCCCCCCTTTTCCAAAGGGGGGAGAACTGCTCAGAGATCCTTCGCTTCGCTCAGAGATCCTTCGCTTCGCTCAGGATAAACTTTTTTTGATCTTTTTCCTGATCTATCCTTTACATACTAGATATTGTGGTTTATAATGATTCCAACACAAGATATAGGCGGAAGAGACGATGAAATGCCCTTACTGCGGCGCACAGGACAGCCGGGTTCTAGATTCCCGCGCCACCCAGGAAGGCGCCGCCATCAGGCGGCGGCGGGAGTGCAACGGCTGTTCTAAGCGCTTTACCACCATGGAGAAGATCGAGGAAGAACCCCTCGTGGTGATCAAGCGCGACGGGCGCAGGGAACTTTTTGACGGCAACAAGGTCCTCCGGGGCCTGATCCTGGCCGGCCGGAAGCGCAATATTCCCCTCTCCACATGGCAGCAGCTGGTAGAAAGCCTGGAGCAGGAGCTTCGCAGCAACTACGCCAGGGAGATTTTCTCCGGCGAGATCGGGGAGTATGTGCTTGAAAGGCTGCGGCAAATTGACGAAGTGGCTTACGTTCGCTTCGCCTCCGTCTACCGCCAGTTCCCCGACATCGAAACTTTTAAAAGAGAACTTGATAAGATGCTCCGGCAGAGAGAGGAGAGCGCGCCGTCCGAAGCCGGAAAAAAGGAGGAGCAGGATAATGGCTGATATGGCTGCTTTACACGGCAACCGCGATAGCGAGGAGAAAATGTTCAAGGAGATCCGGAAACGGGACGGC
The DNA here is from genome assembly GCA_012510625.1 of Bacillota bacterium. Taxonomy (GTDB): domain Bacteria; phylum Bacillota; class Dethiobacteria; order DTU022; family DTU022; genus JAAZIN01. The sequence continues at coordinate 9,838 of JAAZHP010000039.1, read as the reverse complement.
CGGGTGGTTCCTTTTGACCCGGTCAAGATTACCGATGCCATTTTCAAGGCGGTCAGTGCTGTCGGGGGCAGCAACCGGGACATCGCTGAAAACCTGACTGTCCAGGTGATCCGCTACCTGCAGAAAACCGGCTACAACGGCATTGTCCCCGCGGTGGAGGAGGTCCAGGATGCCGTTGAGAAGGTGCTCATTGAAAATGGACATGCCCGCACGGCCAAGGCCTACATTCTTTACCGCGACCGGCGCACCCGGATCCGTGAAGCCAAATCGGAGCTCATGGATGTGGTCAAAGAGATCCTCGTCGAAACCAACCGGGAGAATGCCAATATCAGTAACTCTCCCTCGGCCAAAATGCTGCAGATCGCCATGGCTGCGAGCAAGAAATATTACTTAAGCAATCTCCTGCCGGAAGAATTTGCCTCGGCGCACATGGAGGGTTATTTTCACATCCATGATCTCGATTACTACAGCAAGACCTTAAACTGCCTCCAGATTGACCTGACCCGCCTTCTCAAGGAAGGCTTCAATACCGGCTACGGCTACATCCGGCCGCCGAAGCGGATCGCTTCGGCGGCAGCCCAGGCGGCGATTATCCTGCAGAGCAACCAGAACGATATGTTTGGGGGGCAGAGTTTTCCCCATTTTGACCGCAGCATGGGCGAGATAATCCGCGGCCTGAAGGAGCAGCCCGGCGAGGATGAGATCTACCAGGCTATGGAAGGGTTGATCTATAACCTTAACACTATGCACTCCAGGGCGGGGGCTCAAGTGCCATTTTCTTCCATTAACCTGGGGACCGATATCACCGCGGAGGGAAGAGCCGTTACCAAGGCCATTCTGGAGGCCTTTTACCGCGGCCTGGGCCGCGGAGAGAGCCCCATCTTTCCCAATCTGGTCTTCCGGGTCAAAGAGGGGGTCAACTTTAACCCGGAAGATCCGAACTACGATCTTTACCGGCTGGCCTTGAAAGTAGCGGCACGCCGGATGAATCCCACCTTCAGCTTTATGGACAGCAGCTTTAACCGCAAATATGGCGACGAGGTTGCCTACATGGGCTGCCGCAGCCGGGTTATCGGCAACCGCCACGGCCCCGAAGTATCGGCCGGGCGGGGCAACTTTGCCTTTACCACGCTGAACTTGCCCCGCCTTGCCTTTGAAAGCCGCGGCGGGCAGGAGCTTTTCTTTGTTGAGCTGGACCGGATGCTCCGCCTTGCCGCCCGGCAGCTGCTGCACCGCTTCGAAGTGATCTCCAGGCTGCGTGTCAGGGACCTGCCCTTTTTAATGGGGGAGAAGCTCTACCTCTGCTCGGAGAATCTGGCTCCCGATGATACTATCGGCGAGGCGATCAAGCACAGCACCCTGGCCATTGGCTTTATCGGCCTGGCCGAGACGCTGCAGCTGCTCATTGGGAAGCATCATGGCGAAGATGAGGAGGCGCTGCAGCTGGGGCTGCAGATTGTCGATCACATGTTCCGGCGCTGCGAGCAGTTTAGCGAGGAATACGACCTCAATTTTGTCCTGCTGGCCACGCCGGCGGAGGGGCTTTCCGGCCGCTTCGTGAAGATAGACCGGGAGCGCTTCGGGCTGCTGCCGGGAATCACGGACAAGGAGTATTACACCAACTCCTTTCACCTGCCGGTGAACTATGCCATTTCCATTACGGACAAGCTCGGGATCGAGGGGCGTTTTCACCGTTTTTGCAACGCCGGCCATATCAGCTACGTGGAGCTGGAGGCGCCGCCGCTGCACAATATAGAGGCGGTCGACCGCATTATCCGCTGCATGGCCGCATCGGATGTGGGCTACGGCGGGATCAACTTTCCGGTGGACGAATGCCGCGCCTGTGCTTTCAGCGGCGTCTTCAACGAGAGCTGCCCCCAGTGCGGCAGCACCGCCATCCGGAGGATTCGCCGCATCACCGGTTATCTCTCCACTGACGACCGCTTCAACGAGGCCAAAAGATATGAACTGAAGGACCGCCGGCCCCATTTTGCGCCGCGTGACGCCCAGTGAAGCTGCGCCTGGCCGGGATAGTCCCTGAATCTATTGTCGACGGCCCGGGAATTCGCCTCGCGCTGTTCTTCCAGGGCTGTTCGCATCGCTGTCCCGGATGCCACAACCCGGAGACGCATGACCCCGCGGGCGGGACGGAGATTGATTCTGTAGAGCTGCTGAGCCGGATCAAAGAGGCGCAGGGGATCGACGGGGTGACCTTTTCGGGCGGCGAGCCCTTCGAGCAGGCTGTGCCCCTGGCCGGCCTGGCGGAGGAGATCCGCCGTCTCGGATGGAGCCTGGTTCTTTACAGCGGTTATACCTTTGAAGCTCTTCTTCAGAAAAGTGAGAGCGATCTCCATGTCCGCCGCCTGCTTGAGGCAGGGACGCTGCTGGTCGACGGCCCCTATATCCGGAAGGAGCGCGACCTCACCCTTCCCTACCGCGGCTCCCGCAACCAGCGGCTCATTGACCTGCCCCGTTCCCTGTCCGCAGGCGCCGCGGTGGAGTGGAAAACATGAACGCAGGAGCGGATAAAGGCTTTCAGCTTTACAGGCGCGGGGGACTTCTATACCTGCAGGCTCCGCTGCTGGCGGAGTGCGGCAATGTAATCCATGCCTTCTCCACCCGCGCCGGCGGCTGCAGCGAGGGGGCAATGGCCTCGCTAAATACTGCATTCCACACCGGCGACGAATACAGCCGCGTCTGGGAGAACAGGCGGCGCTTTCTCGGACACTGGGGCTTTCAACCGGGCGATGTTGTTGCCGCCATCCAGGTGCACGGAGTGGGGATACGCGAGGCCGGCGCGGCAGACCGCGGGCGGGGCGCCGTGCCGCGCAGCTTCCTGGGAGAAGGCGACGCCCTGATAACCGCGGCGCCGGGCTTGCCGCTGACCGGCTATGCTGCCGACTGCCTGCTGCTTTTCCTCGCGGCTCCCGATGTGCCGGCGGTGGCGCTGGCCCACGCCGGCTGGCGGGGCACGCTGCAAAATATGGCCGGGCAGGTTGCCGCCGCGCTGCAGCGGCGTTTCGGGGCCGATTCTGCCGCCATGCTGGCGGCGGTCAGCCCGGGCATTTGCGGCCGCTGCTATGTCGTTGGCAGAGATGTGGCCGGGCAATTCATCGAAGCCGGCTGGAGCGGCAAACCCTACCTTTGGAAGGCCTCCGGGGGCGCTTTTCACCTGGACCTGGCGGCGATAAATGAAGTTCAACTGCGACGCGCCGGGATAAAACCTGAACACCTGGCCCCGGGCGGCTGCTGGTGCACCTCCTGCCGGCCCGACCTTTTCTACTCCTACCGGCGCGAAAAGGGTAAGACCGGGCGGATGATGGGGCTCATCGCCCTGCGAAAAGCCGGTCCCGCCGGAGAGGTGAAGGATAGTTGAGCCGGCGCCGGCGCCGCGCTGAAACGGGGCTTCCTCATCGCCGGCTGGAGGTGCTGCCGGGAGGAGGGCGCCGTTTTGCCCATTTCAAGCAGGCTGCGGTATTCTATGTTATCCTTGCCTTGACCGCCCTGCTGGTTTTGCAGGCCGGCTACCACTGGATGGGGCCCTTTATTCTGGCCCGGCGGCTGCAGGTCGTAGCCGCGGAAGAGGGCACCATGGAGCAGCGGATAGGGGTTGAAGGGATGCTAACCCGGCGGGAGCTGCTGCTCAAGGCGCCCTGTTCAGGTGTTATCGTCGAGCTGGCCCCCTCCGGAGAGAGAGCCGCTGCCGGCACTGCGGCTGCGGTCCTGGCGCCGCTGACACCCGCAGAGCTCGAGAAGTTGCAAGAGGAGGAAGAGACGCAGGCCGAATATTTCTGGGAGAAGATCAAGTCATATCTGGCCCGGATAACCGGCGCCCAGGAGGAGGAAGATTCGGAAAGGCAGCTCATCGTAACCGGGCAGCTGCCGCCATGGCTCGCTGATAGAGTTAACCTGCTTCTTCCGGAAGCCGGCTTGCTGCTGCACCAGCTGGACGGTTGGGAAAATGTTGCAGGGAATCCCTGCCTGACGGCAGAAGAGTTTGCCGCCGCTTCACGGGACAACTTTACAGCCGTGGAGGGCCTCTATGTGGAGGAGGGCCGGCCCATCCTGAAGCTCATCGACAACTGGCATTGGTTCTATCACATGGTGCTGCCGCTCGATCCGGGCAGGACCGTGGCAGCCCGGAATACGGTTTTGCTGGAGTTTTCTTTTGCGCCCGGGCAGCCCGTTTCAGCGGATCTCATTTCTGCGGAGATCGATAACGAGAACGAAAAGGTCTGCCTGACATATTGCGTCACTCAACAATTTGCCGGCTTTGAGGGGCTGCGCTGGTCATCCGCGGATCTGATTATTGATCGCCGGGAGGGGATAATCATACCGGCAGGGGCGCTGGTGGATCGGGAAGGCGTCGCGGGGGTTTTTCTAAATCAGGGCGGGAAGGTTAAATTTAATGAAGTTGCCATAATCCGGATAATGGATGATCGGGCCATGGTAGAGGGCATCGAAGCCGGCAGCATGGTCATAGCACGGCCGGCGCTGGTAGAAGAGGGACAGCGCCTGAATTGATGCCCCATTGGTGAAGTTGGAGTATGGGGTATAATGGTAGGAGCCGGCCGTGAAGCTGGGAAAGAGGGAGAAGTTATGCTGAAGAAAAATTTGCGGCATATTCAAATGGAGATCGCCGCCGCGGCGCGGCGCGCCGGCCGCTCTCCTTCGGGGATCCGTCTCGTGGCGGTGACCAAAACTGTCGGTCCCGATGAAATCCGCGAGGCGGCGGCGCTGGGATTGCGCGATTTCGGTGAGAACCGGCTTCAAGAGGCGAAGCCGAAGCTGCAGCTTTTTCCGGAGCTGCGCTGGCACTTTATCGGCCATTTGCAGACCAACAAAGTCAAAGAAGTGCTGAACGCCTTTAGCCTGATTCACTCGCTGGATCGCTTTTCCCTGGCCAGGGAGCTGCAGCGCCGGGCGGAGCGTCTCGATACGGAGGCCCGCTGCCTGGTGCAGCTTAATATCTCCGGCGAAAAGAGCAAGTTTGGCCTTTCAGAGGTTGAACTTCCCGATTTTCTGGAGGCGATGCACGGCTTTTCCCGGATAAAGATAGAGGGGCTCATGACCATGGCTCCTTATTGTGACGATCCTGCTGAGACGAGGCCCATATTCCGCCGCCTGCGCGAGCTGCAAGAGGCCTGTGCCCGCCCGGGAATGGAGCTGAAGGAGCTGTCCATGGGGATGACCAACGACTACACCGTGGCTGTCGAGGAAGGGGCCACTCTGGTGCGCATAGGCACCGCTCTTTTTGGCAAGCGGACAGGGTGACGGGTAGGTGAGATAGAATCGAGATTATTGGCAGCGGGCTTTTAATTTTTATACAAATCTATTTATATATAATCCTGGGCCGGATTATCCTCTCTTGGTTCCAGGGCCAGTTTTACCGGTATCCCATTCTGCGGCAGATCTTCAGCTTCTGTTTCGTGCTGACCGAACCGCTGATGGCCCCGCTGCGGCGGATTGTTCCCCCGGTTAGGCTGGGCATGGGCTACATGGATCTATCCGCGCTAATATTGTGGATGCTATTACTGGTCGTGCGTCAGCTGGTGGGGCGTCTCTTTTTCTAATGGGTAGGGGGTGTGCGAATGAGCCGTGAAAAGAATGATCGTTCCGGCATTGAAGCGGGGACCGGCGCCGCCGCTCCGGCTGGCGGCGGCAAAGAAATTAGCGGGACTGTGGCCGCTTTACGCCTCGATGCGGTGCTGGCGCTGGGTTTCGGTATCTCCCGGGCGCGGGCGGTAATCCTGATCAAAGGCGGCCTGGTACAGGTGAACGGGCGGCTCGTGGAAACACCTTCCTGCCGGCTGAACCGGGGTGACCGGATCACCGTTCGCGGCCGCGGCAGTGTTGAAATTGCCGAGCTGACCGGGAAAAGCCGCAAGGGAAGGCTGGGCCTTAGGCTAAATAAATTTAAAGAATGAGCAGGAACGCCATGAAGATTGTCGAAATTTAACATGGCTGCCTTTATAAATATATCAGAACTGAATTTTAGGGGAGGAAAAGAAATGGCTTTATCACCGATGGACATTCATAATAAAGAATTTGGTCACTCTTTTCGCGGGTACGCCGTCGAGGAGGTTAACGAATTTCTGGATCGCGTGGCCAAGGATTTTGAGCAGATCCTGCGTGAGAACATCGAACTGAAGGATCAGGTTAACCAGCTAAACGAGAAGATGAAAAGCTACCAGAAGATGGAAGAGACAATGCATAACGCCATTGTCATCGCCCAGGAAGCCGCTGAAGAGGTGAAGCAGAATGCCAACCGCGAGGCCGACCTGATCCGCCGCGAAGCTGATCGCGAAGCGCAGCGGATTATCGAAGACGCCCGCTACCGGGCCAGCAAGATTCTAACCGAACACGATGAACTGATCAAACAGGCCCAGGTGTTTAAAATGCGCTTTCGCTCCTTTATCGAGGCGCAGCTTGCCGCACTGGAGATGGAGGAATGGATTCCCCAGCAGGATCAGTCACCCCCCGGCGGCAGGCAAAGACTGGGCGAATAAGAATTGATTATTCGGGGTATTATTGGTATAATTTAACCTGAGTTCGGCAATACGCAATAAACAGGCGATGAACGGGCCAGTAAGCTGCAGTACGCTTCTTCAGAGAGCCGGGATCAGGTGCAAGCCCGGTGAAGCACTGCTGCCGAAGATCTCCCGGGAGTTACCGTGCGAAATCCGCATGGAGAGTAGACACGGGCGGAGCCCCCGTTAAAGGGTATGCGGAGAGAGGCCGCCGGCGGCGGTGCCGGCCCGGCGGCTAGGAGGGTGGTACCGCGGGAGCAATCTCGTCCCTAAAGGGAGGAGATTTTTTATTATCCAGGGAACCAGGAGGCAGGTAAAGATGAAGGATTATCGCGAAACACTCAATCTTCCCCGTACAGAGTTTCCCATGCGGGCGCAGCTGCCCAAGCGGGAGCCGGAAATACTGGGCTACTGGGATAAAATAGATATTTACGGACAGGTGCTCCGGCAGCGGCGGGGAGCGCCGCAGTATATCCTACATGACGGACCGCCCTATGCAAACAACGACATCCACATGGGCACCGCCCTGAACAAGGTGCTCAAGGATTTCGTGGTAAAATATAAGACCATGCGCGGTTTTGACAGCCCCTATGTGCCCGGATGGGATACGCACGGCCTGCCTATAGAGCACCAGATCATCAAAACCAGGGGGATTAACCGGAAAGAGGTATCTCCCATAGAGTTCCGGCGAATGTGCCGCGAATATGCCCTGGAGTACGTTGGTATCCAGCGGGAGCAGTTCCGCCGCCTGGGGGTGCGGGGATGCTGGGAAGACCCCTACCTGACCCTGGCGAAGGAGTATGAAGCCCGCCAGATATCCGTTTTCGGGGAGATGGTCTCAAAAGGCTATATCTACAAAGGTCTCCGGCCGGTCTACTGGTGTCCCGACTGCGAAACTGCCCTGGCCGAGGCCGAAGTGGAGTATGCCGATCACCGGGCCGATTCAATTTATGTAAAATTTCCGGTGATTGACGACCGCGGCCTTCTCGGAGGAACTGAAGGCGCATACTGCATCATCTGGACGACAACGGCCTGGACCATCCCGGCCAACTTGGCCATCTGCCTCCATCCTGATCTGGATTACGTGCTCGCGGAAGCGGGCGATGAAAAGTATCTTCTTGCAGAAGGGCTGCTTGAGAGCGTCAGCGCCGAGCTGGGCGGCGGGCCATGGAAAGTGCGGCGCCGCTTCAAGGGGCGGGAGCTGGAGGGGATTGTCTGCCGCCATCCTCTCTTTGACCGGGAATCACCGCTCATCCTGGGCCAACATGTCACCCTGGAGCAGGGCACCGGCTGTGTCCATACCGCTCCGGGGCACGGCCTGGAAGACTACGAGGTGGGCCGGCTCTACAGGCTGCCGGTGCTGAGCCCCATTGACGACCGCGGGCATTTCACCGGCGAGGCGGGAGAGTTTGCCGGGATGTCTTATGCCGACGGCGGCGAAGCGGTGATCCGGGCGCTGGAGCGCGAAGGGGTTTTGCTGAATGCTTCTTCCTATGAGCACCAGTATCCCCACTGCTGGCGCTGCAAGGAGCCCGTGCTTTTCCGGGCTACGGAGCAGTGGTTTGCCTCCATTGATGGCTTCCGCAAAGAGGCCCTCGAAGCTGTCCGCAAGGTCAAGTGGACTCCTTCCTGGGGCGAGGAGCGGATCCACAACATGATTGCCGAGCGGCAGGACTGGTGCATCTCGCGCCAGAGGATCTGGGGCGTGCCCATTCCCATCTTCTACTGCGAGGGCTGCGGCGAGGCGATCATCGATCCGCAGGTCATCGAGGCGGTGGCCCGCCTTTTTGCCCGGGAAGGCTCCGATGCCTGGTATGCCCGGGAGGCAGCCGAGATCCTGCCGCCTGGTTTTAAATGCCCCGAATGCGGCGGCGGCTCCTTCCGCAAGGAGTCCGATACCATGGATGTCTGGTTCGATTCGGGAACGAGCCATTTTGCCGTGCTCGAGGGGAGGCCTGGGCTGCGCTGGCCGGCGGACCTCTATCTCGAGGGGAGCGACCAGTACCGCGGCTGGTTTCATTCGTCTCTCCTTACGGCGGTGGCGGTGCGTGGAGAACCGCCCTACCGCGCCGTCCTCAGCCACGGCTGGGTGGTTGATGGCGAGGGGAGGAAGATGTCCAAGTCGCTGGGCAATGTCATCGCTCCCTCCGAGATCATCGAAGAGTACGGCGCCGATATCCTGCGGCTCTGGGTGGCCTCGGCTGATTATACCAGCGATATTCACCTTTCCCCGGAGATCTTGAAGCAGCTTTCCGAGGTCTACCGGAAGATCCGCAATACCTGCCGCTTCCTGCTGGGGAACTGCTTTGATTTCGACTTCTCCAAGGAGGCGGTTGATTACCGGGACCTCTCGGAGTTCGACCGCTGGGTGCTGCAGCGGCTCAACCGGCTGATCAAGCGGGTCACGCAAGCCTATGAAGAATGCACCTACCACATCGTTTACCAGGCACTGCATAATTTCTGCACCGTGGACCTGAGCAATTTTTACCTGGACGTGCAGAAAGACCGTCTCTACTGCTCGGCGGCGGATGATCCGGCGCGGCGGGCCGTCCAGACGGTAATGATGACCGTCCTGGAGAGCCTGACCCGGCTGATGGCCCCGGTGCTCAGCTTTACCGCCGAAGAGATCTGGCAGCAGCTGCCCGGCGAGCGCCTGCCCAGCGTCCAGCTGGCCGGCTGGCCGGAAGCGGACCCGGCGTGGGACGATCCGGAGCTGGAGCGGCGCTGGGACGAGCTGCTGGCGGTGCGCGGAGAGGCCACCCGCGTTCTCGAAGAGGCGCGCCGGGAGAAGCTCATCCGCAGCTCGCTCGAAGCGGCCCTCACAGTTTGGGCCGAAGGCGATCTCTACCGGCTGCTGGAGCAGTACCGGGAGCAGCTGGCCGAAATTTTTATCGTCTCGTCCGTGGAGCTCTGCGAAGGCCTGAACCGGGCGCCTGCCGGGGCTCAAGAAGGGCAGGAGCTGCCGCTTAAAATGACGGTGAAAAAGGCGCCGGCGGCCAAGTGCCCCCGCTGCTGGATCTACGCTGCGCCGGCCGAAGGCGAACTCTGCCCCCGCTGCCATTCCCTGCTCAACACCTGACCGGGGGTGCAGCATATTGGTTACAAAGGGGTTGCCCCAATAGGGCAGCCCCTATTGCTATCCTTTCAACTTTTTCGCTTCGCCAGAATGCAATGATGGGTGATCCCGCAATGAACAGCCGTGAATCTCTCACTTCCAACTTCTCACTCTCACCTCTCAATTGGCGAGCCCGCCCGATGTGGAGGGGCACGTCCGGCCCGGCGTAGGGGCGGGCTTCCACGCCCGCCCG
>JAAZHP010000272.1 GCA_012510625.1 Bacillota bacterium | reverse complement strand
GCACTATAACGGCGATTAAAATAGCAATATTATTGATCGCACTTCGGGAAAGCAATTCAGAGGCAGGTAAAAAATTCATCAAAATCAGGATGGAGACGGCAATAATTAATCCCAAATATTGCGACTTTTTCAAATTCTGTACCTCCTGCTTGATTGTTTTCTGCAGCTTTTGATGCGTTTTTATAAACCTCAATTTCTGCAATTATAACAATCGAATTAAAAAAATGTCAAATGCAGGCATTGCTGAAGCCGTGAAGCTAGCCTGTATGGGCGGACGGTTAATCGGCTGTGGCTTCCGAGTCCATTCCCATGAGCGCCTGGACCCCTTCCATGAATGCGTGCCAGTTTACGTCCTCCATGTAATGCATGAACAGCACTTCGTTAATGCCATTATCCTCAATGAACTGGAGAATGTTCTTGCCGGTGGCGCCGATGCTGTAAAAGCGCGAGTCGACGATGTATATCTCCTCGTAGTGCGGCAGCAAGAATGGCACCAGGGCGTTCCCGAAAGAGTCCTTTATCACCAGGATTCTTTGGCCGTTCTTCACTGCCGTTTTAATCACGCTCCAGGTTCCGACACCGGTGCTGATAAAGACGAGGTACTTATCCGTTTTGCTGTCGGCATACTGGAGATCGATAACCTCGGCTTCCCTGGCCTCTGTACCGTCATAGACAATGAATTCATGCCCTGTAAAGGGGATATAGACCGATACGGTGTCGGGATTCTCTTCGAGGCTCTTGTCGAGCGTCTTCGTATAGGAGCTGCCGAGAAATCCTTCCAGGTCAAGCCTCCGGTATCTCTCCAGCGGAACGGGATTCTCGCCCCTGGCATCCATGAAAGCGCAATAGCCGTAATAGGCGCCCAGGGCTGTCCAGTGATGATCCGTGCGGAAATAGATATACTCGTCGGTGTGGAGGTTCAAAGCGTCGTATACGTTGATTGTAATAATGCCGGGGTCCAGTTTGCCTTTTAAATAGTTCAAGGCCTCGTTTTGCGAATCGGTAATCCCCTTGTACCTTTTAAGCTGCACAAATTCGCTGTTGGAGGGAGCGATCATGGAGTAGATCTTTACCCCATAGCCCAGCTTCGCTTTATACTGGTTAAGTATGTCGGCATAGTAGTCAAAATTTTCCTTGTTGAATTTGAACAACTGGACCGCCTTGCCGTCTACAATGAGCCAGTAGCCCACATTTCGATCGTCGCCGTCGTCCACCGGCGGCATCTCGGGAGTTTTATCCTGCGGCTCTTCAGGCTCACGGGGCTCTTCTGAAGGCGGTCCCTCTTCCGTTGCCGGCGGCTCCGGCAGCTCTTCATAACCGGTAACTATTGATATACCGGGTCCCAGGATGGAAAAGGCCTGCCGGAGCGTCCGGCTTGCTTTAACAATGCTGTCACGGAAAATAAAGGTGTCGCTATAGTAATTTTCATAGCTGCGAAAGTATGCGCCGCTGAAAAGCGCCTGCGCGCTAAACTCCGGCCGTTTTTCCAGAGCTCTGTTTTCAAGCTCTGAAACGGTGGGTTTATCAGTGTTAAGAAAATTGATCAGTCCCAAAAGCATAATAGATACGATAAAAATTATGGTGTCTATCCGCAGCTTTTTCATCATCTAACCTCCAGAAATTACCTTATTCATGTCCTGAGCGAAGCGAAGGATCTCCAAGCCGGTCTTTCGCTACAAAACCAAGATTCTTCTCTATGCTCAGAATGCAGAGTATGCTTAGAAACTAAAATCTAAAATATAAAAAGGGGTTATACGTTTGCCCTACCAGGAAAATCAACGAGAGAACCAGCACGACAATGTTGGCCAAAGGCATTATCACTTTGCCGATCACGGAAATCCGCGACGTCTTTCCGGGAATGTGCCCTTTAAGCCGGCTGCCCATTTCTTTAATCAACGGGGTGCAGCCGGCGGCGGCGACAAGCAAGAAGAGGGCATTATTCAAGAAGTGAATGGCCACTTCCGGCCCGGTAAAGGCGGCTGCATTCACCCCAAACATTATGCCGAGTAATTGCAGCGCTTCTCCCAGGTCCAGGTGATAGAAAAAAACCCAGCCCACCAGGACCGCTGTCCACAAGTATACCCTGGAGAAAATGGCCGGCAGCTTCTCGAACAGCCGCAGGAGAAATTT
>JAAZHP010000271.1 GCA_012510625.1 Bacillota bacterium | reverse complement strand
TCGGCCAGGGCCAGCATGCCGCATGGACTTTCTCCCTTCATCACTGCCATCACAGTCTTGCCCTCTTCTTCCCAGCGCCGCTTCTGCGGCAGAAGCGGCGCCAGATCCACACCGCGCGAGTCCGCCAGCTTCTCATTGCCGGCCAGCCAGCTTTCCCCCGCCAGTTCAAAGCTGATTCCCAGCCCGGGCAGAGCCTCGAAATTCTCAACCTCTTTTAACTCCAGGCCCCTCTCTTCCGCCTCCTTGACCACGGCCCGGCCGAGGGGGTGTTCCGACCTGTTCTCTCCCGAGGCAACGATGCCCAGCAGCTCGTTTTCATCAATTGTGTCCAGGGCCAAGATATCTGTTACCGCAGGGGTTCCCCGGGTAATGGTCCCCGTTTTATCGAGGACCACGGTATCAATTTTCCCTGCCTGCTCCAGGTGCTCGCCGCCCCTGATTAGTATCCCCCTTGCAGCGCCCACGCCTGTTCCCACCATGATCGCCGCCGGCGTGGCCAGCCCCAGGGCACAGGGACAGGCCACCACCAGGACCGTAACCATGTGCATTAAAGAGCTTTCAAAGCCGGCTCCGCTGAGATACCAGCCGCCGAAGGTAAGCAGGGAGACGGCAATCATCGCCGGAACGAAAACGGCGGCCACCCTGTCCGCCAGCCGCTGGATGGGAGCCTTGGAGCCCTGCGCCTCTTCCACCAGGCGGATAATCTGGGCCAGGACGGTATCCTGCCCCACCTTTGTGGCCCGGAAGGTGAAGCTGCCGAAGTTGTTGATTGAAGCCCCCACCACCTCGTCGCCAGGTTTTTTCTCCACCGGCATGCTCTCCCCGGTAAGATGGGACTCGTCTATGCTCGTTTGCCCCTCCATGATGACACCGTCCACGGGGACCCTCTCCCCCGGGCGTACAACCACTAGGTCGCCAACCGCCACCTCCTCCGCGGGGATGTCCATTTCCACGCCTCCCCGGATCACCCGGGCGGTTTTCGACTGCAGCTGCACCAGCTTCTCAATGGCCTCCGAGGTTCTCCCCCGGGCAAGGGCTTCCAGCAGCTTGCCCAGCAAGATCACGGTCATGAGCATGGCCGCAGATTCAAAGTAATAGACGCCCCATCCGGCCAATAGCGAGACCAGGCTGTAAAAATAGGCCACGGATGTGCCCAGCGCCACCAGGACATCCATGTTGGCGCTGCCCGATTTTAAAGAGCGATAGGCTCCGCTGTAAAAGGGCCACCCGCCAATAAACTGAACGGGAGTAGCCAGGAGCAGCTGCAGCCAGGGATTGATCATGAGGTGATGCCCGGCATGCGACACTATCATCATCACGGCCAGCGGCAGGGTGAAAAGCGCCGCCATGACGAACCTGGCCAGCTCCCGCTTTCTCTCCTCCTGCCTGGCCCGGGCCGCTTCGCCGCGGGAAATATCGCCGGCCGGGCGCGCCTCATAGCCCAGTTCTCTGACCGCAGCCGCCATCTCCGAGGCAGTGATTACGCCGGGAAGATAGCTGACAGCCGCCCTGCCGGTGGCCAAATTAACCGCCACCTCCCGCACCCCCAGCAGCGAATTTAGCCTGCTTTCAATCCGCGCCGCGCATGCCGCACAATGCATGCCGGAGATGATTATATCCTGCCGCTCTTCTGGAACCCCGTATCCCAGCTCTTTGATCCGATCAACGACCTGGCGGGGCTCGATTTTCTCCGGATCATAACTGATCGTTCCCTTGCCCATCACCAAGTTGACATTTGCGGATAAAACACCGGGGTGTGAAAGCAAACCCTTTTCTACTCTTGCGGAGCAGGCCGCACAGTTCATCCCGGATATGGGAATGGTGATGGTGGCCTGCTTTCCTCTTTGTTT
>JAAZHP010000038.1 GCA_012510625.1 Bacillota bacterium | reverse complement strand
TCCACGGGGAGGCGGCCCCGCGGGGCCAGGGTGCCCTTTAGAACTTCGGCGAGAGCCTGCATGGAGACGCCGGTATGGCTGTAGGTGCAGAGGCAGGCGCCGGCGCGTGGAACGGCCAGAAGATCGTAAGGCGAGGAAAGAGCGAGCAGAACCAGCTCTGTCTCTTCAGCCAGGGTGTTTAACAGGTCGATCCAGGGGGGGTAGCGCCGCAGGTTGGAAGTGCCGGCCAGGACTAAGGCGGAACCGCGCAGTGAATCGAGGAGCTTCTCAATTTCAGCGCCGGATGCGCCAAGCGGCAGCAGGCGCGGCTGGAGAAAGGGGCATTCCTCCACCAAGGGAGCCAGGGCCCTTTCCAGTTCGGCCGGCCAGATCAGCGGAATAGTTTCCTGGGGGGAAAGCGGAATTAGAGAAGCGCCATCGCGGACCAGGGTAATGCTTTCCCGGGCGATCCGCCGGGCCAGCTCCAGGTTTTCAGGCGAAGCCAGGGAAGAAAGGTTTTCCCGGCGCGGCAGGGGATCGTCGAGAATGCCGTATTCTTTCTTCGAGGCGAGGATCCTTTTTACCGACTGCTCGAGCCGCTCGAGGGTGATCATCCCCTCGTCCACCGCTTTTTTCAGCGCGTCAAAGATTCTCCAGCTGTCGCCGGGCTCGACGCCGCTCCAGGGGCCGAATAGGATCAGGTCCACGCCGGCCTGGAAGGCCATCACCGCCGCCTCCTCCAGGCCCCAGCGGCCGCTGATCGCCCCCATGCTCATGGAATCGCTTACCACCAGGCCGTCAAAGCCCATCTCATCCCGCAGGTAGCGGACCGCCTGCGGGGAGAGGCTGGCGGGCAGCTCGTCGCTGCCGGTAAGCCCGGGAACGAGGATATGGGCCAGCATCACCGCGGGAACGCCCGCATCGACCATGGCCTGGAAAGGAAACAGCTCCAGCTCCCTCAGGCGGGAGAGCCCGTGAGGGATCAGCGGCAGCCCGTAATGGGAGTCCACGTCGGTATCGCCGTGGCCGGGAAAATGCTTCGCTGTGGCGATGACTTTTTCATGGCGGTAAGGAACAACCATGGCCCGGCCCAGCCGGGCCACCTCCTGCGGATTGGAGCCGAATGAGCGCACCCCGATAACGGGGTTGTCCGGATTGTTGTTCACGTCGACCACCGGGGCAAAGTTAAAGTTGATCCCCAGGATGCGCAGCTCCCGCGCGGTTACGGCGGCGCTCAAGCGGGCCAGCTCTTCGCTGCCGGTGGCCCCCAGGGCCATATTCCCGGGGAAAAGGGTGACCCCTTCGGTCAGGCGGGCCACGGCGCCGCCTTCCTGGTCTACGGCAATAAAGAGGGGCACCATGCCGCTGTCGAGGGCGGCCCTCTGGATCTGCCCGGTCAAGCCGGCCACCTGGGCGGGGCTTTCAATATTGCCGGCGGCGCTGAAGAGGATGACTCCTCCCAGGGGCAGTTCCTGCAGCTCTTCTGCAAGCGCAGGACTGAAATCCGGCCCGCTGAAGTAAGCGATAATTACCTGGCCGATTTTCTCCTCCAGGGACATATTACGGATAATTTCTGCCACTTCATCCTCCACCCGGCCCGGCTCTCTATTTTCACCTGCGGATCTTCTAAAATATTCAAATGTCAACAGGGCCGCCGCCAGTATGAGCAATAAAAGAATTAAAATCAGCAATATCCGGGGCCGTTTCCTGCTCAATGACAAATCTCCTTTTCATTTACCGCCTTATTTTGCCACGCGGCCTAACAAAACTGCCGCCGATTCCAAGATCTGCTCATATTATAAACATTAACCCGCTGATTTACCATGACCCTGCAGGAAAGATAAGGCAACAACCGGCAAGCCATGGCCGATAAAAGAGATTGTGACGCCATCTATCCGGGCGTTGCTGCGGCGCCTGTTGTCTGCCGGAAATCAAGCTGTTATAATGAAAGCACATTAAGCTGCAGGCAAAAAGGAGAAAAACATGTTCATCTCTATTATGTTCTAGGGCATAAGTTTCCCAGGGATATCTTACCCGACAACGAGACGACAAAATTCGGCAGGGGTAGGTATACCCCTGTCTTTATATTTTAGAGGTGATCATGATGACAATTCTTCTTGAATCCGCCAGGCTATGCAAAGAATATAACGGCCGCCCCGTATGGAGCAATCTCACCTTCCAGCTAGCCGCAGGCGAAAAGGTCGGGCTGATCGGGCGCAACGGCAGCGGCAAAAGCACCCTGCTGAAGATCATCGCCGGGCAGGAGAGGCCCACGGAAGGGGAGCTGCATCTCTACCTGCCGCCGGAGAAGGTGGGGTACCTGCCCCAGGAGCCGGTACTGCCCCGCGGCTTGAGTGTGCAGGACTACCTCTCTGGGAAGGAGCTGCCGGAAAAATGGGTGCTGCAGAAGCATGTGGAAATACTCGGGCTGGGAGGCATAGAGGCGGCCCGGGGCACGGAGATGCTCAGCGGGGGAGAGAAAAGCCGCCTCAGCCTGGCCCGGCTGGCGGCGCAGCAATGCGAGCTGCTGCTCCTAGATGAGCCCACCACTCACCTGGACGCCCGGGGGCTGGAATGGCTGGAAGAATACCTGCAGGGATTCCCCGGGACGGCGCTGATTGTTTCTCACGACCGCTATCTGCTGGATATGATTGCCGGGCGGATATTGGAGCTGGAGCGGGGTTCAATCCGCTCTTACCCGGGCGACTACTCCGCTTATGCCCGGATTAAAAACGAGGAAAAGAAAGCGCAGTGGAAAGCATACCGGGAACACCGCAACAGGCACAGGCAGTTAATGGCCGCCGTAAACCGCAAAAAGGAGTGGGCCCGCCGGGCGGCGGCGGCATCTTCACCGCGCACTCCCTACCTGGCGGCCAGGGCCAAAAAGGTGGACCGGACGGTCAAGGCGCTCCGGCAGCGGCTGGACCGGCTGGATGAAGGCTCTCCCCGCAAGCCCTGGGAATACCGCCGGCTGCGGCTGGATTTCTCCGGCAGTGAGAAAACAGGCAGGAAGATCATCAACGCCGAGGGGCTCGGCCACTCATTCAATGGACGCACTCTCTTCGAAAATCTCACTTTTACAATCTTCAGCGGTGAAGCCGCGGTCTTGATCGGCCCCAACGGCGCCGGCAAAACAACCCTTCTGCGGCTCATTCTCGGTGAATTGAAGCCGGCCCAGGGAAAGGTCAGCCTGGCTTCATCGGCCCGCCCCGGCTACCTGGGACAGGAGTTTGACATCCTGGACCCGGAGCTGACCGTGCTGGAAACGGTGGCCGCAGCCGGGGAGACGGACGGAACCGCGGCGCGCCACCTGCTGGGGGCCCTTCTCTTTACCGGCGAGCATTTCCACCGGAAGGTGGCCACCCTCTCCGGAGGAGAGAAGAAGCGGCTGATCCTGGCTACCCTGCTGGCCCGCCGGGTCAATCTTTTGATATTGGATGAGCCGACCAACCATCTCGATATCGAGTCGCGTGAAGCGATGGAGGCGGCGCTGGGTGAGTTTGAGGGGACCATTCTTGCCGTAAGCCATGACCGCTACTTTCTGCACCGCCTTTCCGACCGGGTTCTCCACCTGGAGGCGGGAAGGCTGGTCAATTATCCCGGTTCATACGGGGAGTATCTTGACAGCTTGAGTCAGTCCGGCAAAGGCAACCCGGAGGAGATTCTTCTCCTGGAGAACCGCCTTTCTTACCTTTCAAGCAGGCTCAATGAGCTGGCCGCGCCGGGCGGCGCCGGGTCCCCGGAAGAGATGGAGCAGGTGAACCGGGAGTTTATAGAGATTAGCCGCAAGTTGCAGAGATTGAGAGCTGACTCGTAAGTGTCATCGAGCAAAGAAGATAAAATCCCCCCCCCCGGCCCCCCTTTGGAAAAGGGGGGCGCAATAATTTCACCCCGGCCGGAGAGCGGAGTTTTGCGGGCGGGTACGGCTTCGGGCCGGGCATGCCGGCCCCTACAACTGGGCGAGAAGATAGGATTATAAGAATATAGCGGGAAGCAGAAAATAGCAGGGTGGCAAAAAAGGGCTGCCCTTTGAGGACAGCCCCAGCTCATCCGGCGCTTATTGCGCTTTGGCGTGGGTTTCGCGCAGCTGCTTCTTGTTAAATTTGCCGACGCTGGTTTTGGGGATCTCATCCAGGAAAAGGATCCGGTCGGGAATCCACCACTTGGCCACCTTGTCTTTGAGAAAGTCGAGGATGTCTGCCTCGGTAACCTCTTCGCGGGCTGTTTCTTTCAAGACGACACAGGCCAGCGGCCGCTCGACCCATTTCTCATGGGGAACGGCAATCACCGCCGCTTCGACCACTGCGGGGTGGGCCATGATCGTATTTTCCAGGTCGATGGAGGAGATCCACTCGCCGCCGCTCTTGATCAGGTCCTTGGCCCGATCCTGGATATGGATGAACCCTTCTTCGTCGATAGTGACGATATCACCGGTATGGAGCCAGCCGTCTTTGAAGCTTTCGGCGCTTCTCTCGGGATCCTGGTAGTAGGAACCGGCAATCCAGGGTCCTTTAAAGCAGAGCTCGCCCATCTCTTTGCCGTCCCACTTCACTTCAGCCCCGCTCTCATTGATTATTTTCATCTCGATGCCGGGCACCACCAGCCCCTGCTTTTCCTGCTGGGCATAACGCCGATCGGGCTCCCATTCGTCCATGTAGCTTTTTAGCTCGGAGATCAGGACCACCGGGGAGGTTTCGGTCATGCCGTAGCCGTGCAGCACCTTGATCCCGAAATTCTCATTGAAAGACTTGATCAGCGACTTGGAGATGGCGGAGCCGCCGTTGACGATATAGCGGACGCTGCTGAAATCGTAGCGGGCGCCGCCCTGCAGGTGCTGGTGGAGACCGATCCAGATTGTAGGCACCCCGATAGGGAGGGTTACTTTTTCCGCTTCAATGAGCTTGCAGATCGCTTCCGGTGTAAGCACCCTCCCCGGCAGAACCATCTTTGAGCCCATCCAGACCCCGGCAAAGGGAATCCCCCAGGAGAGCACATGGAACATGGGGACAACGGGCAAAATCGCGTCGCGCTCGCGGACGCCCAGGGTGTCGGGCAGCGCCACCATCATACCGTGCAGGTAGATGGAGCGGTGGGTATAGATTACCCCCTTGGGCGGCCCGGTAGTGGCGGTGGTGTAGCACATGG
>JAAZHP010000270.1 GCA_012510625.1 Bacillota bacterium | reverse complement strand
CCGGCCATAAATCCGCTGCAGTTTTACTAGATTTCAAAAACAAGGCTTAATCCGGCCGCTCCCATCCAGGGAAGCGGCCTTTTCAATTTACCCGCCAGGCAGCAGCCCGTAAACCTCCTGATTGTTTCAAAAGTGCTGCTCCCGTGCAGACTGTCTTTTCTCTCAGAATATTTTTCTTGACAAAAGAATCTTCTATTCAACCCGTAATTGCCCGGTGCTAAAAAAAAGGTTTTAGCAGAGACACGTTCGAACATGTCTATGGCATTTGGACAATCTGGTGCTGTTAACAAAAGACAGCCATCCCTAACCTTCGAACATCTAAATTCTAACTTTTCACCTCTCAATGGCGAGGCATGCCTCGCTCCTACAAAATTTACCATTATATATTCTCAGGATCCTGGCTGCTTTCACTTGCATGATCTCCTCCGGCCTCAGACTTCCGACCTCTGACCTCCTACAATAAGGCATAACCATACCGCAAAAGGAAAAAGATAAAAGAGACAACTGTTCACCTGTTTCGGCAGGAGTAGAACCTTCAAAAGGAGGACCAGCCTTGGTAGAGACCATAGTCGGAGAAAAGAAGCAGCAACGCGGTCCCGGCAGTCCCACCGGTTTCAGGCATCTTCTTTCGCCCGCCCGCATCGGCAACATCACCGTTCGAAACCGCATGGTCATGCCCCCTATGGGCACGAATTACGCTTCAGATGACGGCTTTGTCACGGAGCGGCTTGTCCGCTACTACGAAGCGCGCGCAGAGGGGGGCACCGGCCTGATCATCGTAGAGGTAGCCGCTGTGGCTCCCGAAGGGAAGGCCATTACGCACCAGATCGGCATCTGGGCCGACAAGTTTATCCCCGGGTTGCGCTACCTGGCCGAATCAATCCGGAAGCACGGCGCCCGCGCGGCAATCCAGCTTCACCACGCCGGCCGGCAGACTACTTTTCAAACAACCGGTTATCAACCGGTGGCCCCCTCGGAAATCCCCTGTCCCATCTGCCGGGATATGCCCCGCTCCCTGACCATCGAGGAAATTAAGGGCATTGTCGAAGCCTTCGGCCACGCCGCCCGCCGCGCCCGCGAAGCGGGCTTTGACGCCGTAGAAATTCACGGGACCCATGGCTATCTGATCAACCAGTTTCTTTCGCCTTACAGCAATAAGCGCACCGATGAATACGGCGGCTCGCCCGCCGGCCGGCGCCGCTTCCCCATTGAGGTTTACGATGCCGTCCGCGCCGCCGTAGGCGGTGATTTTCCGGTGATCTTCCGGATGAATGCCGATGAGGGTGTGGAAGGGGGGATCACCCCTGAGGAAGGCCGTGAATTTGCCGGGCTCCTGGAAAAGGCCGGCGTCGACGCGCTCCATGTTTCCGGGGGCGTCTACGGGTCGCCGCTGCCAATTATCGCCACCATGTATGAGCCGGAACCGCCGCTGGCACATTACGCCGCCGGTATCAGGGCCCGTGTCACGATCCCGGTAATTGCGGTAGGCAAGATCCATGATCCCGAAATCGGAGAGCAACTCATCGCCGGGGGTAAAGCTGATTTTGTCTCTCTCGGCCGTGGGTTGATCACCGATTCACATTTTGCCAGGAAAGTTGAGCTGGGCCAGGTTAAAAACATCCGCAAATGCATCGAATGCAACCAGCTCTGCGTTGACCCGCTGCTGGTCTACGGCCAGCCGGTCGGTTGTATCTACAATGCCCGGGCCGGAAAGGAGCATGAGTTCCCCTTTGTCAGGGCCCGCCGCAGTAAAAAAGTTGTTGTTGTCGGCGGCGGCCCGGCAGGGCTGGAGGCGGCCCGTGTCGCCCGCGAAAGAGGGCACCAGGTGGTTCTTTTCGAACGCTCTTCCGAGCTGGGCGGGCAGTGGCGCCTCGCCCTAAAGCCGCCGCATAAGGAGCGTTTTGGCGAGATCCTGCGCTACCTGATCTACCGCGTCGAGACGCTCGATGTGGATATCCGCCTGAACAGCGCCGCTACTGAAGATAAGGTCATGCGAGAAAAACCGGATGCCGTGATACTGGCCACGGGCGCGGTGCCGTTGATTCCCGCACTGCCCGGCATCGATCCCCGGCATGCCATCACCGCCTGGGATGTGCTGGAGGAGAAAGTCCGCCCCGGCAGGCATGTGGCCATAATCGGCGGCGGGTTGGTTGGCTGCGAGACCGCGGCCTATCTTGCCGAAGGAGACCGCCGCGTGATCATCCTGGAGATGCAGGATGAACTGGCCCCTGACCAGAGCCCTTCCCTGCGCGGCGAGTTGCTGAGGCGGCTGCACGAAAATCCCGCTGT
>JAAZHP010000037.1 GCA_012510625.1 Bacillota bacterium | reverse complement strand
TTTGCGCCGCGCAAGCTGCTGCTGGTAGATGAACCCCCTTACCTGGTTCCCAAAAGTAGAGAGAGCCGGGAGGCGGCGGAGGGTGAAGCAGAGCCCCCGGATGAGAGCGGAGAAAAAGCCGCGGCGCGGTTGGAGCGCTTTATCGAGCGTGAAAGGGCCGGGGAAGCTCCTTCGCGGATCATTATTTTCCGGTCGGCAGCGGTTGACCGGCGCCGGCGCCTGTTCAAACTCCTGGAAAAGAAAGGCCTCGTGGTGGAATGCGCTCCGCTGAGAGGGACCGAGCTATCCCGCTGGATCCGGGATTGGCTGGCCCGTCAGGGTAAAAAGATCGAACCCGCCGCCCTGCAGCGTCTTCTCTGGAGCGGCGAAAATGATCTCCATTTTCTCTCCAATGAACTGGAAAAATACTGCGCTTACCTGGGCGACGGGGAGATGACGATTACGGCAGAGGCGTTGGAGCTGCTCTTTTCCGGCGATATAAAAAGCAGCGTCTTTACGCTTACCGATGCGCTCAGTGAAGGCAAGCCCGGCCGGGCGCTGCAGGTTCTCTCACAGCTGCTCGCCGGGAAGCGCGAAGAGCCGCTGCGGATCTTTTTTATGCTGGTGCGGCATTTCCGGCTGCTGCTCGGCGCCCGCTCTCTGCGTGATGAGAAAGTGCCCCCGGCGCAGCATCCGGGCGCGCTGGGGGTAAAGCCTTTTGAAGCCCGCAAGCTTTACGGGCAATCGGCCGCCTTCAGCCGCGAAACCCTGGAAGAGATCATCATATTCCTGCAGCAATTGGACTACCGTATCAAGACCGGGCGGGTGATCCCGGCGCAGGCCTTGGAGATCGCCATTGCCCAGATACACCATCTATCACCCCGCCGCTAAAAACCTTTTTGGGACAACGGGGACGTACCTTTATGTCCCACAATTGGGCAGATCACATGAATAAAATAAAAAAGGGATGGTGATCGGTCAATGTATGATAGTCTCATTGTTGGAGGAGGAATTACCGGCTTGCAGCTGGGAGCCCTCCTGGCTGTGGAGGGGGAGAAGGTGCTGGTCCTGGAGAAGAGTTCCCGCATTGGCGGGCGGGCAGCCGTGGTTAAAAAGGACGGTTACACTCTCGATTACGGGATCCATCTTGTCCGCTTCGGCCCGCACAGCGCCCTGGCGGAAACCTGCCGCCGCCTGGGCCGCGAAATAGAATTTATTCCCCTGGGAACCTCTTATGTGCAGGATGAAGACGGGGTGGTAAAGGTTTTTCCAACGGGGCCTAAAGATTTTCTTACCAGCCGTCTTTTTACTTTCCGCGAACGCCTGAAGATTATTGCTATGATCTCGCGCATCCGGCGTGCCGATATGAGCAATTTGCTTGATCAGAGCGTGGCTTCGTGGCTGGAGGAAAATAAAATCACCGGGGGGCTGCGGCGCTACTTTCACCTGGTCAGCGCTTCCATGCTGGTCTGCCCTTTTTTAGAAAAAGCCTCTGCGGGCGAGCTCCTGTTGAATATGCAAAAAGTGCTCCGCTTAGGAGTGTCGGTGATGTACCCCCGGGGCGGCTGGGCTCCGCTGTTTGACCTCTTTAGCAGGTGGATTAAAAAAAGGGGCGAGATCAGAACGGGCGCTCCGGTGGAGAAAATTGCCTGGGACAAAAATCGCGTGCAGGGGGTTTACCTGCAGGGGGAGCTAATCCCGGCCCGGAAGGTGATCCTTTCCCTGCCTGCACTGCAGCTGGGGGAGCTTCTGGAAGGCGCGGTCGCTCCGGATCTGCTGGAGCAGTGGAGCCGCCTCCGCCCTACTGCGGGCATTGTCCTGGAATACGGATTAAGCAGGCCTGTCTCCGGGATAAGCGGCCTGGCTTACCTCTGCCGGCCAGTTTCTTTCGGCATCTTCACATCAAACATCGAGCCGGCGCTGGCTCCACGGGGGAAGCAGCTTCTGACCTGGCTGGCGCCGCTGCCCGTGGAGAGCTTTGCGGATAAGGCCGCCCTGGCTGCCGCGGAGCAGGAACTGGAGCGGGCGCTTTTCTCCTTCTTCCCCGGCTTGGAAGAGGCCATAGAGTGGCGGCGGGCGATGCATCTGCCGGTGGTGGACGGAGTAGAGGTGAATATTGATCAGACAGCATCCCGGAGGCCGCCATTCAAGGTAGCCGGCCTGGAAAATCTTTTCCTGGTGGGAGACTCAACTGCCGCGCCCGGTGCCGGCGGGGATGTAGGCCATGAAAGTGTGCTCTGCTGCTACAGGGCCATCAGAGAATGGGAGAGAAATTAACAGGGCACGGGGCAGTGATTTTATAATAGAATAAGACAAGTGGAGAGCTGTTTCGAGGAAAAAATGCCTTGGAGGAACCGGTGAAGCGATTTGGCTGTTTCTGTTTAATTGTGTTTTTGATAGCGATCGCGCTGCTGGCCTGGTGGCAGCGTGATCTGCTGGGAGCTTATATTTTTCGTTTTATCGGAACAATTGCCGGAGAAGATGGGTCTCCAATTGATCTGCCGGAAGAGCCGCCCGCTGCAAACGGCTCTTCCGGAGAGAATGTCGAGCATGCGGCCTCCGGCCTGAAAAGCCTGGCCCGGCAGATTACTGCCGGAGCTTCGACCGACTATGAAAAATTATGCGCCATTTACGACTGGGTTACCCACAACATCGCCTATGACGTGGAGAAGGCCGGAAATATGGAAGCTTACGGTTCGGGGGCGGAATATCTTCTTGAAAAGAGAAAAGGAGTCTGCCACGATTATGCCGATTTAACCAGGGCGCTGTTAAAAGCTGTGGGGATCAAAGCAACTTATGAAAAAGGCGAGGTCTACCCGGCCCCGGGCAAAACGGAGCGCCATGCCTGGAATCATGCCTGCATCGGGGAAAGCTGGTACGGCCTTGATACCACCTGGGGCGCAGGCTTTGTCGACGAAGAAAAAGGAATATTTGTCCAAAGGCCATCGCGCCTCTACCTGACTACGCCTGAAGAGCTGGCCCGGCTGCACAGCGACCCGGTCTATAAAGAATCGCGCGAGATGGAATGGCAGCGGGCGGAAGCGGCGGCTGCGGAGCCCGCCTACCTGCAAGAATATGAAATACGGCTGCTGGAGCTCTTCAACGAGGCGCGGGCCGCCACCGCTCTAACCCCCTTTACCGCCGAAGCAAGGCTGCTAACGGCAGTCCGGCAAAGCGCCGCCGCCGCCGCCGAGCAGGCCTGCCGAAATGAAGAGTACTCTCTTGAATCGTTAAAGGCGGAGATTGAACAAAGAGCCCCGGAACTGCGGCTGGCAAAAGCGGGAATGAACCTCTTTGCATTCTGGGATTATCCCATTCCAGCGGCGGAGGAGCTTTACCGGATTATAACATCCGAAGGAGAGACCTACCTTAATGATCCCGGCTTTGAATCGTTGACTGTAGCTGTAGTTTCCAGGGGAAATTTGATCGTCGTGGCCGTGGTTTACCTTTCCTACTACTAAGAAATTAT
>JAAZHP010000036.1 GCA_012510625.1 Bacillota bacterium | reverse complement strand
TGTGGGTGCCATGTCTTTAGTTAAATTATACAATAAATTATCTGTTTGAATAAATATTCTTCGGAAGATAATGGCAGCAAGGATTTTCAAATTCCAATTATAATTATTATTTATATGCCCCCTTCCTCGGCAGAGCTGCAATAAGGAGGAGATTATTATGCCCTCCAGTATAAAAAAAAGCGCAGAAAAAGTGCAGGCTGCACTTGATAAATTTGGGCTTGAACTTAAGGTAATAGAATTGCCCGATTCTACCCGTACCGCCCAAGAAGCCGCAAAAGCTATAGGCTGCACCGTTGGCCAGATAGCCAAATCGCTGATTTTTAAAGGCAAAACCTCGCAGAATCCTATATTAATTATTGCCAGTGGACCAAATAGGGTAAATGAAAATGCAATTAAAGAATATGCCGGCGAAGAGCTGGTAAAGGCAGACGCGAGATTTGTCTTGGAACAAACAGGCTTCGCCATCGGCGGAATTCCGCCGGTGGGGCATAAAACCCCAATCATCACTTTTATTGACGAAGATCTTATGCTTTATGATGAAATATGGGCCGCCGCCGGAACCCCCAATGCGGTTTTTAAACTTACTCCGGAAATTCTGGTGGATATAACAAAAGGAAGGGTTATTAAAGTAAAATAAAAACGCCGGTTTCCCCTTATTTAACGTTTATTTTCTATTGGCCTCTCCATTTTTTACTTATTTCCATGACTGTAAGCACATTCACGCCGCTGCTACCGGGTCAACCTTTTGCAAAAATCCGATACCGTCGATTCAATAGTTACCTTTATCGATGAAATCTTATGCTATGATGAAAATATGGGCAGCCGCTGGAATCCCCTTAACCTTCCCTGGAAATTTTGGCAGAAATACCGGGAAGCCAGGGATGCCCCCTTCCTGCACCCTTCATAACTTCCGGGAAGAATCCGGGAGGAGAATGTTCGCTTAATCAGCCTTTTATATCAATTTAACTGGAGTGATGATGTATGAAGTTGCTGCTGATCGTGCTAAACAAGGTCGAATTGCTGGATACCTTGCTGGAAAGGTTCATGGATAACGGCATCCACGGCGCCACTATCCTGAACAGCACAGGCATGGCCAGGGAGCTTGCAAAATCAAACCATGATTTGCCCATATTTGGCAATCTCCGCTATATTATCGATCCGGAAAGGGAGGAAAGCAAAACCATATTTATTGTTCTAAAAGACGAGCAGGTTGAAGAAGCCAAAAAGATTGTTCGGGATGTTGTAGGAGACATATCAAAGCCGGATACTGCCGTCATCTTTACCCTGCCCGTTCTCTCGGCAGAAGGGGTTGATTTCTAAAAAATGCAGCTAAATACACTTTTCTACCTGGCCCTTATTTTATTTTCTGGACTTATCTTCGGCCGCCTTGGAAAACTCCTTAAGCTCCCCAATGTGACAGGCTACCTCATCGCCGGCCTGCTCATAGGACCGTGCCTCTTCAAGCTGGTTCCTCTTAATGTAACCAGCCAGCTAACAATTGTTTCCGAAATGGCCCTGGCCTTTATTGCTTTCTCAATAGGCGCCGAATTTAAAATACCTTACTTGAAAAAGGTTGGAGCTACTCCTATAGTCATCGCCGTCTTTGAGGCGCTGGCGGCATCTATTGTCGTAACTGTGGTATTGCTTTTATTTAAGTTCGACATCAAAATCGCTTTAGTCCTCGGCGCCATTGCTTCGGCCACGGCACCCGCCGCCACGATCATGGTAATAAAGCAGTTTGCGGCAAAAGGCCCCGTTACCGAAACCCTTCTTAGTGTCGTCGCCCTGGATGATGCAGTTGCCCTTATTGCCTTCGGCTTTGCAGCAGCTATTGCAAAAAGCCTGCAGCATCCCCATGAGGTCTCCGTAATAATGTCGATGGTTTCGCCCGTTATTGAAATTGTCGGCTCTATTCTGCTGGGCTTTTTGCTCGGCATACTGTTTACAATACCGCTGCGCTATTTCAAGAAGGATTCCAACCGCTTAATTATAACCACCGCCTTTGTATTCCTTGGTTCCTCCCTGGCTACCATGCTGGGCTTGTCTCCATTGCTGCTTTGCATGTGCATGGGGGCCATGCTGATCAACATAAGCCAGGCAGGCGGCGCCATTCTTAAACTCGTCGATATTGTAACGCCCCCCATTTTCCTAATGTTCTTTGTCATTTCGGGCATGGAACTAAACATTTACGTCATACCGCAAATCGGGGTTATCGGCATTATTTATGTAATCTGCCGCGTGGTCGGCAAAGTAGCCGGATCGTATCTGGGTGCTGCAATGATGAAGGCGCCGGCCCCCGTTAAAAAATACCTGGGATTTACACTTATTCCGCAGGCGGGAGTGGCCATCGGTCTTTCGCTGGTTGCCGCCGGCGACTTTCCCGAACTTGGAGAAACAATCCGCACGGTAGTTCTTTGCGCCACTTTGATTTATGAACTGGTGGGCCCTGCCGTTACCAAATTTTCCTTGGAGAAAGCAGGAGAAATTAGGGGATAAGTTTGTTAGTCCAGCTCAATCGCTCCGGTGTATAGCTGGTAATATCTCCCGCCCTTTTCGAGAAGTTCTTCGTGGGTGCCCTGCTCAATAATCTCCCCATTTTCCAATACTATAATCTTGTCGGCATTTCGAACCGTGGACAGTCTATGGGCGATAACAAAGGTCGTCCTGTCCTTCATGAGCTGATCCATGCCCCGTTCAATATACTTTTCCGTTCTCGTATCCACGGAACTGGTAGCCTCGTCGAGGATCAGTATAGGAGCTTTTGATATGGCGGCCCGGGCGATATTGAGAAGCTGGCGCTCGCCCTGGCTCAAGTTGGCACCGTCGCCGTCCAACAAGGTATCATATCCCTGGGGCAGCCTCTCGATAAAGGAATGCGCGCATGAAATCTTGGCCGCAGCGACTACTTCTTCATCGGTGGCATCAAGACGCCCATACCGAATATTCTCCCTGACCGTACCCGAAAACAAGTGGGTATCCTGAAGCACCATGGCTATATTGCTTCTTAATGAATCCTTTTTAATTTGCTTTATATTGATGCCGTCTATTAATATCTCTCCCTCTTCTAGTTCATAAAACCTGTTGATCAGGTTGGTAATGGTGGTCTTCCCGGCACCGGTAGAGCCGACAAAAGCCACTTTCTGGCCGGGTTTTGCCGTGATGTTGATATTTTTCAGTACGGCCTTGCCGGGAATATACCCAAAGGTCACATTCTTCAGTTCCACCTCCCCTTTTACCACCCGTGCC
Organism: Bacillota bacterium; assembly: GCA_012510625.1. Classification (GTDB taxonomy): domain Bacteria; phylum Bacillota; class Dethiobacteria; order DTU022; family DTU022; genus JAAZIN01. The sequence goes on along the minus strand of JAAZHP010000036.1, from coordinate 3,914 downwards.
CCTTCCGCCCGGTTGGCTTCAGAGCAAATCTCGATGGCCTCCTCCGGGTCTGCCGCTTCCGGCGTCTCATCCATTACCTCGAACACTCTTTCCGCCCCTGCCAATGCGGCGAAGATTATGTTCATCTGCATGGACAACTCGTTGATGGGCATGGAAAACTGCCTTGAATAGTTGGCAAAGATGGTCAGGCCGCCGATATCAAAATTGGCGGTCAAACACAGGATGCCGCCCACCGTCGCCGTTATGGCATAGCTGATCTGGCTAAGGTTGCCAATGACCGGTCCCATAATGCCGCCAAAAAACTGGGCTCTTACTTGCTTCTTTTGCAGTTCATCGCTCAGGAAGGCGAATTCTTCCATGGCTGTCTCTTCGTGGGAAAATACTTTTATAACCTTCTGGCCGGCAATAGTTTCCTCGATATAGCCATTAACGGCGCCAATCGCCTGCTGCTGGCCGGTGAAATATTTCCTGCTTTGCTTTCCAATTATGCCTCCCGCATAGACCAGCAAAGGTACCGTAGTCAGAGTGACAATTGCCAGCAGCCAGTTGGTGACGAACATCAGGATGACGGTGCCCAGCAAAGTAAGCACTGCGGAGAAAACCTGCACCATGGTATGATTGAGCATTTCGCCAACGGAATCCAGGTCATTGGTAAAACGGCTCATGATATCGCCGTGGGCATGGGTGTCGTGATATTTCAACGGAAGCTTTTGAATCTTGTGAAAGAGTTCTTCCCTGATTTTCACCAGGGCTTTTTGGGAGACTCCGATCATGATTTTCCGCTGCAGATAGATACAAACGGCACCCACCAGATAGATGCCCGCCATAACCAGGATGCCTATGACAAGGTTCTTGATCTTTTCTTCCGCAGACAGCCCTGGATAGACCAGATTATTAATGACCGGCCGCAAAATATAGCTCCCGCCCAGGCTGGACAGGTTGCCGCCCAGGACACAGGCAAAAACAAAGAGGATTTTAACCTTGTCCTGCCCGATATAGGACAGCAGCCTGCTGATGGTCGCCGAGATGTTTTTGGGCCTGCCTTTCATGCCCACGCGCGAGGCTCCAGGCCCCCCGAAGCCGCCCGGCCTTCTACCCCCGGGGCCGGCGCCGGCATTTATCCCTTGACTACCATATCTGCGCAATAAGGTTTCTTTTCTTTCTGCGCTGAGGCGACTCATGATGCGGCCACCTTCTTATCCATCTGGGAGTAATAAATCTCCGAATAGGCTTCACAGCTTTGAATCAATTCCGCATGCGTGCCCATGCCCACAATCCTGCCCTGGTCAAGGACGATAATCCGATCCGCATCGATTACTGAAGAAATCCTTTGGGCGATAATAATCTTCGTTGTCCCTTTCAGCTCGTTCCTTAAGCTTTCCCTAATCTTTGCCTCCGTGGCCGTGTCCACGGCACTGGTGCTGTCATCGAGAATCAAAATTTTCGGCTTTTTCAAAAGCGTTCGGGCAATGCACAGTCTTTGCTTCTGCCCGCCGGAGACATTGACACCGCCCTGCCCCAGTTCGGTATCATAGCCGGCCTCAAAGGAAGTAATAAATCCATGGGCTTGCGCCCTTTCTGCAGATTGGTATATCTCATCATCCCTCGCCTCTTCATCGCCCCACTGGAGATTTTCTTTAATGGTACCGGAAAACAGTACATTTTGCTGGAGGACAATACCGACGCCGTCGCGCAGGTTCTTTAGGGCATAGTCTTTCACATTCACGTCATCAACCAGCACTTCTCCCCGGTCTACGTCATAAAGCCTGGGGATCAGCTGCACGAGGGTTGACTTGCCGCTGCCGGTGGAACCGATGATGCCCACCGTCTCGCCGGGATTTATTACCAGGTTGACATCTTCCAGAACCCACTTTTCATTGTTTTTATAGTATTTAAAGTAAACTCCCCTAAACTCGATTTTGCCGTGTTGAACAGCCCTATCCTTATGCCGGGCTTCCTCGTCGGTCAGGTCGATCTCTGTATCAAGAATTTCATCGATGCGTTTTATGGAGGCCAGGGTTCTGGAACTGATCAGAATGATGAAGGAAACGATCATCAGCGAGATGAGGATCTGGACAATGTAATTGATAAAGGCAGTCAGAACGCCGGGAGTCATGCTGCCGGCAATAACCTGTTTTCCGCCAAACCAGACCACGGCCAAAGTGGTGATGTTCATGGCCAAAGTCATAACGGGCAGGGTAAAGATAACCACATTCATTGCTTTGATGGTGCTGTCCTTCAGGTCAGTATTGGCTTTTTTAAATTTCTCTTCTTCATGCCGTTCTCTTACAAAGGATTTTACCACCCTGATATTGGTCAAATTTTCCTGAGTGGCGGTATTTAGCGCATCCAGCTTCTTCTGCATGGCAGTGAACAGGGGAAAGGCTACTTTCATAATGAAATAGATGGCGCAAGCCAGCAAAGGTATTACACAAAGGATTACCAGGGCCAGCCTCGGATTTAGCACAAAAGCCATTATGAGCGCACCGATAAGCATGCCGGGCGACCTTAAAGCCATCCTTAACAACATTTGGATCATGTTTTGTACCTGGGTAACATCATTTGTTAACCGGGTGATCAAAGATCCGGTATTAAATTGATCAATGTTGTTAAATGAAAACTTCTGAATTTGATTGAACAAGTCTTTTCGCAAATCGTTGGCAAACCCCGTGGAGGCTTTAATGGCAAAATAAGCTCCTCCTACACCGCCGGCCATCATAAACAGTGCGGTGATAACCATGGTTATGCCCATGGCTGTGATATAAGCAATGCCCCTGCCGCCATTAATCCCGTAGTCGATAATATTGCTCAATAACAGAGGCATAACTACTTCACCGATAACCTCTACAATCATGAAAATCGGCCCTAGGATAAATGCAGACAAGTATGGCTTTACATATTTCCAATAGCGTCTCATGGCAATGGTCCCTTAGCTTTAAATTATATGGGGCAATTTTGTTGAGCCGTTTTCTCCGGCATCAATTTTTTATTGATGCATCCTCCCCAATTCTATTTCAAACAAAAGATGCTGCCTACCCCTTCCTCGGATTCAACGCCGTACCGGCCGGCGTGCATTTCAACAACTTTTTTTACAATTGAAAGTCCCAACCCTGTACCTATTAAAGGCCTTTTATTTTTTTTGTCAACCTTGAAATAACGCACCCAGATATGGGGCAGAGCGCTTTGCTTGAGGCCCTCCCATGGTCGATCACCTCGATGCGCACCGGTCTTCTTTGACCGTCTGCCGGACAAGCACCGCCTTGCCATGGCCGCTGTGGGTGATGGCGTTGAGCAAGAGATTATAAAATAACTGGGTAATCTTTACTTCGTCGGCAAAGACAAAGGGGATGGCTTGATGAAATAACTCGATCACAAAATGTTATGCCGGAAAACTGAAGCCCAATTGTTTGCTGTCTAAACTTTAGCTGAAGATTTTGGTTGGGGGAGAATAGCAACCTTGGCCCCACCAGGTTGAGGCGAAATGAGCGAAAAAAAGAAGAGTTGCCCTGGCGCTTAAGGAGGAAGCGGACTTCCGCCGCCGGATCGCGCCCTCTTCGGCAAGCAGGCCCTACTCTGTCATCAACTTGTTATTGGCTATCTCCAGCTGCTTGCAATAATCGGCGTAGGAGGGGCTCAGTTCTTTTAATGCGGTGATAAACACGTCGTTATAACCGCTTGTACTGCAAAACTCTTTTAAGATCGATTCTATTTGAAACATGGGGGAGTTCTTGTATTCATCTGACTGCTTAAAGGCCAAATACTGTTCTATGAACTCCTTTATCCGCCAGAAATTCGTCAGGGTTTTCTATGGATTTCTTCATGTTGGCCAGTATTTCATTTGTCGTCTCCGTGCCCAGATGCTCAGTATGTTCTACTAGATAATTCTTCAAGTCTTCCGGAAGATCAAGCGGGGG
>JAAZHP010000269.1 GCA_012510625.1 Bacillota bacterium | reverse complement strand
GCAGGGACTTGATTGCCGCCGGGTCAAAAAGGCGCTCCTTGTATTCCATCCCCAGCCACATTTCCAGTTGGTCGTCATAGTGCGGGCTCCTGAAATGGCCCGAATTGCCGATGGCCAGCACATCAAAAGCAGTATGATCGGACATGTCAATTACATAGCGCCAGGGAGCGCCTCCGTAAACTTCATAGGGCAGCTCCGGCCGGGGGGTAAATCCCATCATCCCCGGGGTGGAGTAGCTGCCGCCCATGGAAAAGGGGCCGCGGTTGTATTTGCTTTTGCTTACATCGTCGCCTATGTAGTGCTTAAAAGTCAGGGTATGAATATCTCCCCACTGCCACTTCTCCACCTTGCCGCCCAATCTCTTCCGCAAAATGCTTACCGTTTCGCGGAATGCCTGCTGCACCGCCATGCCGGGATCATCGGTCCAGCTGCTCTCCCCGGTCATGAGAATCCGGTCGAGCACATCCAGGATAGAGTTATATTCGAAGAAACTGTCCAGCAGCTCTTCTGATACGTGCGGTCCAAAAATCTCCTTGCCGATAAGAGGATAGAGGGTATGGAATACCGCCGCCCCGGCGGAATCGGCGGCATCAACGGGATTCTCCCCGTAGCGCTCCAGCTCGGCCAGGGCGCTTGCTTCAATCTCGCTCAGATCCGCCCCCGCAAGCCTCTCCAGCAGCACCGGTACCATCGTCTCCGCGTGCTGGTTGTAAAAGCCGGCTTGCGCCGCCATCATATCCTCCAGGGTCAGGTCGCTGCGCCCCTCCAGTTCGCGCAAGATGGATAGAGCCCGCCCCGGCGGTACCCATTCATAGGTCAGATGATAGGGATAATCATCGCCCACCACTTTATGATTGGCGGTAACGATCAGCCCCGCCGGCGGGTTGTAAAGCGAAGGGATCTCTTCCCAGGGGACAAAACCCTCCCAGGCGTATTCATCCGTCCAGCCCGGCACCGGCAGCAACCCGTTGCCCGCCTCCCGGTGGCTCTCGCTGCGGATGGGAAAGAGGCCGTTGGCCAGGTAGCCGATATTCCCCTCCACGTCGGCATAGACGAAATTCTGAGCCGGGGCCATGAAATTTGTCAGGGCGGCGCGAAACTCTTCAAAGTTGGTGGCCCGGATCATCTGAAGCATCGCCTCCGCCTCCAGGGTGGCGTCCAGCCCGGTCCAGCGCAGTGCCAGCGGCCTTTCCAGGCCGACCATGTCGGAGATTACAGGCCCGTGGTGCGGGGTTGCCCTGATGCGAAGCGGGATATCCTCGCCGGCCCGCACCTTGATCACTTCATCATAAACCTCCGCCTGACACCATTCGCCGTTGTAAAGATAGAGAGTATCATCGGCCTCGTTAAACTTGATCTCATAGAGGTCCATTACGTCGGGATTTACATTGGTCTCGCCCCAGGCAATATGTTCATTAAAGCCGGCAATAACCCCGGGAATGCCGGGAAAGATGACCCCGGTTACGCTAAATCCGGGCACGGAGAGATAATTGGCATACCAGATTGGAGGCAGGTCCAGAGTAAGGTGCATATCGCTGCCCAGCAAGGCGCCTCCCGAAGCACTGTTTTCAGGCGCGATCACCCAGTTGTTTGAACCGATGCCCCGTCCGCCTGGGGCAAGCCCGGTAAGCTTGCTCAACCGCAGCAGCTTCGCCGCCGCGGTGCCGTCGACAATCTGCCTCGCCCTCTCGATTATGGAGGGGCCGTAATCGGCATAGGCGGGGAAAAGCTCCGCCGCCATATCCATGCCGACCTCTTCTACCAGGGCTGCCAGGAAAAGCTCCGTCTCCATGTTCCCGCCAAGCGCCCAGGCCATCATCTTGGCAATGGAGAGAGTGTCTACCGGCTCCCACGGCTCCGGCTCGTAATCAAAGAGGATGAATTCGGGAGGTAGATTGCCGCGATTCTGCTCAATATACGCATTTACACCGGCCGCATAGCTCTCCAGCAGCGCCCTGCACTCTTCCGAGAGAGCCTCCAGGGTCCGTTCCGCGGCCCGCCGGAATCCGATGGTCCGGGAAAAGATATCATCCTCCGTGTAATCCGGCCCCACGATTTCAGAGAGGCGCCCGGCAATAGCCCGCCTGGTCAAGTCCATCTGGAAAATGCGATCCATGGCGTGAACATAGCCCTGCGCAAATATCAGGTCGGGCTCATTTTCGGCAAAGATATGAGCCACCCCGTAATCGTCAAAATAGATCTCCACTTCCGAGTTCACGCCGGTGGTAATACTGCCTTCGTATACCGGAAGGCCGCTTTCCTGGTTGGAATACCATTTCAACCAGTCGACGAGCCCCGTCTTTTCTGACGCGCAGCCGTACAGCGCCACGGCACAAAAAAGGGCCAGCAAAAGACAGAGCATCGCTG
>JAAZHP010000035.1 GCA_012510625.1 Bacillota bacterium | reverse complement strand
TGCAAAGCGGGGACGCTCCGGGGAAGTAAAAATGAGCCGTCCCGGGCACTGTTGAAAAGAATTAAAAAGTTCACAATAGTAGCCGTGGTAATCGAGGCGGTGATGGAAACCAGTTCACCGACGCTGGCATACTGCCACAGCCGGTTGTAGAGCCCGAAAAGATAAAAAGAAAGCAGCAGCACAATTGTAAAAAAGGGAACCAGCTGCCGGTAAGCCAGCATATATTTAACCGGGATCATTCCGTCGAAACGCAAATATAGAGCGATATACAATGCCGCGCTGACCAGGACCGCGTCAATCAGAACCAGCAACAGCCTCCAGCGGGATCTGCTCATGTTATCCTCATCTCGAACTCAGAATGTTTATGTTTACTTCGACACATGCAATTCTACTTCCTGCCACCTGTGAAGTGCTCTTTTCTTGCTGCGGGGTTTACACTCCGTTCAATATAACTCCCCCTCTTGAAAAATAGGACCGGGGGGATTTTACAGGCTACATAGATTCTGCAATAGCCTCTTTTAAGCTCCGGACCACGAATGCCACCTGCTCCTCCCGAAGTCCGGTGAAGAAGGGCAGGGCCAGCACTGCGCGGGCCACCCGTTCGGTTACCGGAAAATCTCCTTCCCGGAAATCAAACAGCTTCCGGTAATAAGGCTGCAGGTGGATGGGGGTAAAATAAGGTTTGGACTGCACCCCGCGCTGCTGCAGCAAGGCCAGGACCCTGTCCCGGTTGATCTGCTCATGGAGACGGATCACGTAGACAAACCAGCTCATTTCCACGTCCGGCGAAATATAAGGCACAACCACCCCAGGCACATCTTTCAACAGCCGGTTATACGCCGCGGCCACCGCGGCACGTCTCTCCAGTATTTCGGGAAGCCGCTGCAGCTGGGCCAGCCCCAGGGCGCAGGAAAGCTCGTCCAGCCGGTAATTGAAACCCAGCCTCTCGTGGTCCAGCCAGCCTCCCCCTTCGCTGCGGCCCTGGTTGCGCATGCTGCGGCATAGAGAAGCGACCTCTTCATCATCGGTAACCACGACCCCGCCCTCTCCCGTGGTGATCTGCTTGTTGGGGTAAAATGCAAAGACAGCCCCGTCACCAAAGCTGCCGGCGGCGCGGCCGCGATACTTTGCCCCGATCGCCTCGCAGGAGTCTTCAATTACTCTCAAGCCGTGCCGCCGCGCGATTTCCATGATCGGGTCCATATCGGCCGGCTGCCCGAAGACATGGACCGGCAATATTGCCCTGGTGCGCGGCGAAATCGCCTTTTCTATCAGCGCCGGATCCAGGTTCAAAGTTTGCGGATCAATATCCACGAAGACAGGCCTGGCCCGCTCAAAAAGGATGCAGTTGGCCGAAGCGATAAAGCTGAAAGGCGTGGTAATCACCTCGTCGCCCTCGCCGATACCCAGCGCCCGGACAAGCAGGTGCAGCCCGCTGGTCCCGCTGTTGACGGCGATTCCGAAACGCCGCCCGGCCAGGGCGGCCACCTGCCGCTCAAATTCTTCCATCTGCGGGCCCAGGGCCAGGAACCTCGATTCCAGCACCCCAGTCACTGCCGCAATTTCTTTTTCTGTAATGTCCGGTGATGATAGAGAAATAAACATTATTCTTCTCCCCTGTATATTTTGTTTTTAGTTGTCTTTGCTCACTTTCCCATTTTATCATATTGAAAGGACAG
>JAAZHP010000268.1 GCA_012510625.1 Bacillota bacterium | reverse complement strand
AGAAGCAGTAGACCTGGTCCCTGTCGCGGGATACTTCCTCCAGAGATGCGGCGGCAACTTCTTCATCCAGAAGCCCTTTCAAATTAGGCATGCTGTTAACGGGAACAGCAACCAGGTTCATGCGCACCCTTTTTGAATCCGCCACATTCTCAAGGGGCAGCGGAAATCCGGCCCATGGCTTCAGCTCGTTAAGCGCAGCCTGGAAGCGGGTTCTTTCGGTTCGCATCGCCGTCAACTTCTCCTCGGCATCGCGGCAGGATAAATAGATCCGGTGCATCTGCTCTCTCTGCTCGCAGCAGCGGCTGAATTCGGCGCCGCTGAGAGTGATTTTGCCCCCGGCAAACTGCTCCAGGAGCCCTTTGCGCACCGGATAGTAACGCTGCAAGAAGTCAAGGCAGTAGCGGGCTTCGGCTAATTGGGCTTCTGTTCCGGCCAGATCCGGCGCGGCCTGCCCCGGATCCATCAGTGCCCCAATCTCTTCCCAGATTTTACCGGAGGTGACATCGTTTATTTCTATAATGCCCAGGCGCTGTAAAAGAGCAATGATTTTTTTTCTCTCATGCCGGTGAGCCAGCAAAAAAACCTTCTTCATCTCAGCTATGGCCATGATATAATCCGCTCCTTGATCATGGCCACCGCCCTGGCCATCCGGGACTCTGCGCCGGCTTTCATTGCCGCTATCTCTTCGCGGGATGCTTTGTGGATGGGCCCGGCTTCGGCTTGCGCCTCCTCTTCAGCCCTGCGAATCAGCTCTCCGGCTTCCTTCTCTGCCGCGGCGAGCTGCTGTTCTATTGCTGCTGCAGCTTTTATTTCGGCATCTTTTACTGCCTTGCGGGCTTCCTCTCTGGCTTTGCGGATCAGTTCGTCGGCTTTCCTCTCAGCCTCCCTGATAGACCGGATTAACTCCACAGTCAACTGTCCACCGCCTTTCTGCAATCCGGCAGCGACCGGTAAAGAAACAATTAATAGTGCTTGTCTAAATAATTCAACATTTACAACAGTTTAGCAATAATATTATACTATATAATATATGGCCATACCAGCTTCGCTTAACAATTTTTCCGATAAGCTATCGGGATAGCTGTCAGCAGCACACACCCGGCGTATTCCTGCGTTAATCAGCATCTTGGCACAGACAACGCAGGGGAAATGGGTGCAGTATAGGGTTGCTCCCTTGATGGCCACACCGTTCAAGGCAGCCTGGATAATAGCGTTCTGCTCGGCGTGAAGGCCGCGGCAGAGTTCATGCCTCTCCCCGGCCGGGACATTTAGCTCCTTCCTGAGACAGCCGGCTTCGTCGCAGTGCCGCAAGCCCGTAGGAGCCCCGTTGTATCCCGTGGCCAGGATGCGCTTCTCCAAAACCAGGAGCGCTCCGACCTGGCGGCGCAGGCATGTGGAGCGGGAGGCCACTATTCGGGCAATATCCATAAAGTAACAATCCCATCCCGGCCTTTCCGTCATTTCAGCACCCTCCTCTTATCCCGGCTGGCAGGTTCCATAAAGACGGTCTCCGGCATCACCCAGGCCGGGTACAATATAGCCTTTCTTATTCAGCTCTACATCAACTGCCGCCAGGAAAACAGCCACGTCCGGGTGGTGCCGGCCGATGGCCTCAATTCCTTCCGGCGAGGCGATCAAGCTGAGCAGCTTTATGCCGCTCGCCCCGGCTTCCTTAAGCAGGTTAAGCGCATGAACGGCGCTGCCGCCCGTGGCCAGCATCGGCTCCAGGAGGTAGCAGGGATGCCCCTCGATGCCGTCGGGGAGTTTGCAGTAATACTGCACCGGTTCCAGCGTCTCCGGATCGCGGTAGAGACCGATGTGGCCGGACCTCGCTTCGGGGAAAAGACGCAGGGCGCCCTCGAGCATGCCCAGTCCCGCCCGCAGAACCACAACAAATACAGGTTCAGGACCGGTTAAGAAGTGTCCCCGGGCGGCGGCCACAGGCGTGATTATATCACTTTCCGCAAGGGGCAGATCGCGCATCGCTTCGTAAAGAAGCAATACCGTAAGCTGCTCCATCAGTTCGCGAAATTCCCGGGGCGCGGTCTCGATTTGCCGGCAACGCGTCAGCTTATGACGGACCAGGGGGTGATTGATTACGTGAACCATATTCTCCAACTGAATTAACCCGCCTTCCTACGATAATTTAACGGGGAACTCCTGGCAGAGAATGTTGACCCTGCGCCTCAGCCGTTCGAGAGCCTTCTCATTGGTCCGATAGGTTATAGCCTCGTTAATTAACTGCGCAATTGTCCGGATCTGCTCTCCCCCCATTCCCCGCGAGGTAACTGCAGGGGTGCCCAGCCGCAGGCCGCTGGTTACCCGCGGGCTGCGCCGGTCAAAGGGAATGGAATTTTTGTTTGCCGTGATTCCGATCTTCTCCAGCAGCTGTTCCGCCTCCAGGCCGGTGATATTCTTTGACCGCAGATCCACCAAAACCAGGTGGGTATCGCTGCCTCCGGTGACCAGGTCAAAACCGGCTTCAATGAGGCTTGCAGCCAGCACCTGCGTGTTCTCCAACACCCGGGACTGGTAAGCGGCGAATTCAGGCAATTGCGCCTCCTTCAAGGCAACCGCCTTGGCCGCGATGACATGCATCAACGGTCCGCCCTGCAGGCCGGGAAAAACCGCATTGTCAATAAGCGATGCATGTTCCCGGTGGCATAAAATCATCCCGCCGCGCGGACCGCGCAGGGTTTTGTGGGTCGTAGTCGTAACTACAGCCGCGTGTGGAAGGGGACTGGGATGCAGCCCGGCAGCGACAAGTCCGGCAATATGAGCCATATCCACCATCAAAATGGCGCCAACCTCCCGGGCAATATCCTGAAAAGAGGCAAAATCGATGCGGCGCGGATAGGCGGTGGCCCCGGCAATGATCAGCTTGGGCCTGACCTGGAGCGCCTTTAGCCGCACTTCGTCCATGTCAAGCAGGCCGCTGCCCGGCTCGACACCGTATGAATGCACCTCGAAATAGCGGCCCGTTATGTTCACGGGGCTGCCGTGCGTCAGGTGGCCGCCGTGGGCCAGGTCCATGCCCAGGATGCGGTCGCCCGGGTTAAGGAAGGCCAGGTAAACCGCCAGGTTGGCCGAGGAGCCTGAATGGGGCTGCACATTGGCATGATCCGCTTTGAAAAGCTGCTGCGCCCTGGTGCAGGCCAGCCGCTCCACCTCGTCCACCCAGCGGCAGCCGCCGTAATAGCGCGCCCCGGGATAGCCTTCGGCATACTTATTCGTCAGCACCGAACCCTGGGCCTGCAAAACCGCGCGGCCCGTTATGTTCTCCGAGGCAATGAGTTCAAGATTGTCCTGCTGGCGTCTTTCTTCACCCTCGATAGCCGCTGCAACCTCGGGATCGATACGGCGAAGCTCACTGAGATGATCATTTTCATTCATGCTGAAGCCTCCTTGATCGGCTCAGGGCGGTGATTAAATCCTGCCTCCTCTTTCTATAAAGGCGATTTTCTCCAGACGGCGCCTGTGCCGCCCCTCTTTAAAGGAGCTCTTCAAGAAAACATCCACAATCTCCAGCGCCGGCCCGGGACCGGTTACCCGCGCCCCCAGGGTTAAGATGTTGGCATCGTTGTGCTCGCGGGCACAGCGGGCGGAAAAGGTATCGCCGCAGAGGGCGGCTCTGATGCCGGGATATTTATTGGCGGCGATGGTCATGCCGATGCCGGTTCCACATACTAGAATCCCCAATTGATAATCACCGGCCGCCACCGCAGCAATCAGCGGCAGGGCGATGTCCGGATAATCTACGCTGCTCTCACAAAAAGTGCCGAAGTCGGCAAAATCAATT
>JAAZHP010000267.1 GCA_012510625.1 Bacillota bacterium | reverse complement strand
GTGGGCGGCGCCGCCGCCTGGAGATGGGGCCAGAGCTGCAGCTCCCAGCGGCACTGCTCTTTTATTTCGCGGATAATCTCTGCTTCATCCAGGCCGGGACGCTCCAGGTAAGCGGCCAGCTTCAGGATCCCGTCGGCAGGGTCCTTGCGGAAAAGGCCGTACTGCGAAATCACCGCCGACACCTTATCCCCCGGCGAGGTGATAAAGGGAACCTTCTCGACAAAGCGGTGCGGCGCCTGCTCGGCCACAACAATAACCTCGGCCGCGCCCGAAGCCACGTCATTGCCCCCTCCCGAGCCCACCAGGTAGAGCGAAGCGGCGGGAACCTGCGACGAGTTGATATTTCCCCGGCAATCAACCTGGGCCGCGCCCAGCACTCCCAGGCAGCGCCCGGCCTTGCCCGATACAAAGCAACCCAGGATATGGAGCACATCGGCATAAAGCCCGGCGGTGGGAAAGTTGCGCAAAGCGAAAACAAAGGAGTCTCCCGGCAGGGGGATAAAGCCGTAAAGGCCAATCTCCGCCAGGAGGGGCATCTGCCGGCCCTGCTCGAGGAGGCTGTAGTAAGCGAGCCAGCTGGCCATGTGCGAGGCGCCCACACCTGCGAGAATGGTGCTGTAGCCCCGCTCCACTGCCACCCGCTCTATCTCCCGGCCGGCCAGGACAATCATCTGCTCCGCCGCGGTCGGCGTCGGCGTCTCCCCTCTTTCCTCCTCCAGGAAATGAAGGGGCCAGGCATCGAGAGAGAGCTTCCCCTTCAGCGCAAAGAGCCGCTCCCGCCCAAGCTTCGCCAGGTAGCTCCGGTGATCGAGACAGCCCAGGATCCACTCATCCAGCCAGGCCCGGTAACTTTCGGCGCTGCGGCTGGCCCGGCGGGCCTCCATGATAAAGGGACGGTCCTCGGCGTAGCCCCACGTATCGCCGCGGTGCGGAAAGTGATGGTGCCCAGAGGGATGGGCCCCGAAAGGGACTTCCACCACGGCTCGCACCGCCTCCGCCGGAATGCGGACATGCTCCCGGCAGCGGGAGAGCTCCGCCGCGCTGACCACCTTCTCCACGGTGACAATGGCCCCCTCGCGGGCGGCAAGGGCGCCGTAGGCGTTGCCGACAAGGGGCAGGCTCAGGACAGTGTTCCCCTCCGGGTCGGCCAGCCAGCCGTGAACGAGGCTCAAATCGGGACGGAGCGCCTTCACCAGGCCGACCTCTTCGCCGCTAAAGGGGTCTTCAACCAGGGTAAAATCGGTCAAGTTTTCCGCCAGCGAACTGCCGGCCAGGGAGCGGGTGGGAAAGAAGGGGAACCCCATGGCCCCGGCGGCAAGGCGCTGGGTCAGGGTAAGCATGCTCCACTCTTCAAGTTCAACCTTGCCTTCAGCAAAAGTCTTCTGGATAAGGGGATTGGGCGCCGGAAAGGGGTATGAATCGCCCAGGTAGGAGGCCAGCACCTTCTTCACCAGCCCTCCCGCCAGAAAGGGAACGAGGTTGGTGCAGCTGCCGCCGTAAGTAATGAAGGTAAAACCTGGGTCGCGGCCCCAGAATTGCCTGATGATCTCGTAGAGCAGGGCCATGGGATAGCCCAGACCGCTTCCGATCTGCAGAGAGAACCCCGGGCGGACCAGCTCCCGGACCGCCTCCGCAAGGGTGGTCACCTTCCCGCCGCCGGCGCCGGTGCCGGCGCGCCTCTCCAGCGCCTCGTCAACCCAGGGTAAACGGAACATCATCATCCCCGGCTCCTTTCACCTGGTCTAACCGGCGGGCCAGTGACAGTTCTTGCGAAGAAGCCGGGGATACCTGTTGCTTTGCCGGTAATCATCTATCAATCGCCGGCCGCCTGATCGCGCCGGCCGGCATTAAAACCAGAACAAGTATAAATATATGACCTTACAGCCTTATAATATTCCCGCCCAGCAGATCTGCCGTG